>CAYUQQ010000014.1:0-12170 GCA_964446905.1 uncultured Candidatus Peribacteria bacterium | reverse complement strand
AGTTCTTGTAATAAAAGTTATGGGCGGTTCAGTCGTAAGATACGGAAACATTGGCGATATAATTGTATGTGCGGTTAAATCTGCAACACCTGGAGGAGTTGTTAAGAAGGGTGATGTAGTAAAAGCTGTAATAGTAAGGACTGCAAAAGAAATAAAAAGAGAAGACGGTACTTATATTAAATCAGATGATAATGCGTGTGTTATTGTTTGAGATAATGGTGAACCAAAAGCTACTCGTGTTTTTTGACCAGTTTTTAGAGAATTAAAAAATAAATGATTTCAAAAAATAGTTAGTTTAGCACCAGAAGTTTTATAAAAATTATATTTTAATTATTTAATAATATGAAAATACATTCTTGAGATAAAGTACAAGTAATTGCATGAAAAGATAAAGGTAAGCAATGAAAGGTTATTTCTATTAATAAAATTAAAAATAAAGTATTAGTTGAAAATATTAATATTGCTACAAAACATATTAAAAAACAATGAAACACTCCATGACAAATTATTAAAATAGAGAAATTTATAGACGCTTCTAATGTAATGCTTGTTTGTCCAAATACAAATAAACCTACTAGAATTTGATTTAAAATTGAAAATTGAAAAAAAGTTAGATTTTCTAAAAAATCATTAAAAAATATTTAAGTATTTAAAACTTAATTTTTAATTCTAAACATATGACATTTAAAGAAATATATAAAAAAGAAATACTTCCTAATCTTAAAAAGGAATTAAATATTAAAAACTATATGGAATTGCCAAAACTTGAGAAAATAGTTTTAAATATTTGAATAGGTACTTTTATGAAAAGTTCAGGTAAAAATTATAGTGATTTACAAAATGATTTATCATTAATAGCATGACAAAAATCTGTTGTAAAAAATGCAAAAAAGGCTATATCTAATTTTAAAATAAAAGAATGAATGCCTGTGTGACTTATGGTTACTTTAAGATGAGATAAAATGTTTTATTTTTTAGAAAAATTAATACATATAATTTGTCCTAGAATAAGAGATTTTAGATGACTTTCTATTAAATCTTTTGATAAAGAATGAAATTATAATTTTTGAATTAAAGAACATGTAGTTTTTCCAGAAGTTCCTACTCATGATGTTGTAAAACCACATGGTTTACAAATAACAATAAAGATCAAAAATATAAACACAGATCATAGCATAGCTTTATTAAAAGCAATGTGATTTCCTTTTTATAAAAATTAATTTTATTATTTATGGCCAAAAAATCTTTGAAAATAAAATGTAGCAGATCTATAGAAAAAGCTAATCAGGAATTTAAAAAATCTAAAAAAATTAAACTTTCTACAAAACTTTATCATAGATGTTTTATTTGTGGAAGAAATAGATGATACATTTGAAAATTTAATATGTGTAGGATTTGTATTAGAGAAAAGTCTAATTTTTGAGAATTAGTATGAGTAAGAAAATCAAGCTGGTAATTTTTATATTTTAATTTATTAATTTTTAATTATTTATGATAACTGATCCAATTGCAGATTTATTAACAAGAATAAGAAATGGTTATATGGCCAGACTTTTAACCATAAAAGCCCCTTATTCTCGTTTTAAAGAAGATATTTTAAAAATTTTAAAAAAGAATAAATATATTGTTTCATATGAAATTGAAAATATTACAGATGTAAAAAAAGAATTTATTATTACATTAAATAATGTAAGGATTACAAAAACAATTCCTACTTTTAAAAGAATTAGTAAGCCATGACAAAGAATATATTTTAAAGCAAAAGATATTAAAAAATCTAGAAATTGATTATGAATATATATTTTATCTACTCCAAAATGAATAATTACATGATATGAGGCAAGGTCTTTAAATACAGGTTGAGAATTGTTATGTGAAATTTATTAACATTATTTTTAATAATTTAACCAAAAAATTATGTCTAGAATTTGAAAATTACCTATTAATATACCAGCTTGAGTAAATGTAGATATTGTAAAAAATAATATTAAAATAAGCTCAACAAAATGATCATTATCTTTGGATGTTCAAAAATTTATTTTATTAAAAAAAGATAATGAAAGTATAATAGTATCTATTCAAGATGATAAAGATATTTTACAAAAAAGTTCTTGGTGACTAACCCGTACTCTTATTAATAATATGATTAAATGAGTTGTAGATTGATATGAAAAATCTTTGGAAATTCAATGAGTATGATATAAATTTGAAGTTGTATCAAAAGATAAACTTATTTTAAGTATTTGATTATCTCATAAAGTAGAAATGTTGGCTCCAGAGTGAGTAAATATAGAAGTTGATCCAAATAATAAAAACATAATTTTTATTAAATGAATAAATAAACAAGCTGTTTGAATGTTTACGGCTAAAATCAGAGATCTTAAATTACCAGAGCCTTATAAAGGTAAATGAATTAGATATGTTTGAGAATACGTAAGAAGAAAAGCTTGAAAAACATGAGCTAAAAAATAATTAATTATAATTTTAATTTTTAAAAAAATATGTTACAAAAATTTTTAAAACGAAAAATGAGACATTCTAAAATTAGATCTAAAATTTTTTGAACATCCAAAAAACCAAGATTGAGTGTTTATAAAAGCAATAATCAAATTTATGCTCAGATTATTGATGATGAAGCAAGAAAAACTTTATGTTCAGCATCTGATTTAAAAATTACAAAATGAACTAAAATAGAAAAAGCTACAAAAGTATGAGAAGATATTTGAAAAAAAGCTGTAGAATTGTGAATTAAAACATGCGTTTTTGATAGATGATGATTTATTTATATTGGTAGAGTAAAATCATTAGCAGAAGCTGCTAGAAAAAATTGATTATTATTTTAATTTTTATTATATAATTTTTATGAATAAAGAATTTCCACAAAAAAAATGATGAAATTTTAAAGAAACAGTAAAAGAATTTAAAGAAGAATTAATTAAAATAGATAGAGTTACTAGAGTAACAGCATGATGAAGACAATTACGTTTTAGAGCTTCTGTAGTAATTTGAAATTACAAATGAACAGTTTGATTATGAATTGGAAAAGCATGAGAAGTTATTGTTGCTATAGAAAAAGCTGTAAGAGATGCTAAAAAAAATTTAATTAAAGTTAATATTATTAATTGAACTATTGCTCATAATATAGAAGTTAAATTTAAAGCTTCGAGAGTTATGTTACATCCAGCGTCACAATGAACATGAATTATAGCAGGATCTTCTATAAGAAAAATATTATCTTTAGTAGGTATAAAAGATGTTTTAGCAAAAAGATATTGATCAAATAATCCAATTACAAATGCTAGAGCCACATTAAAAGCATTATCATATTTAAAAAATGATACTATGGGTTTTTGTAAAAAAAATGATACTATAAAAATCGATGAAAAAAATGATAATATAAAAAAAGAAAATGAAATTAATAATTTTCAGGAAAATAAATTAGAAACAAACGATAATTTAGTTATTAAAAATAAAGAAAAAAATACAAAAGAAGATAAAGCAGTAGACAAAACAAAAGAAATTAAAAAAGTAAATAATAAAAAACCAAATAAATGAAGCTCAATCAAAGATTCTAAATAATTTACCTAATAATAATTATTATATATGCTTAATCATTCTAATTTAAAACCAAATATTAATTCTATAAAAAAATCAAAAAGAGTTTGAAGATGAAATGGCTCTTGAAAATGATCATTTTCTTGAAAATGATGTAAATGACAAAATGCAAGGACTTGAGCTAAATTTAATCCAAATTTTGAATGAGGACAAACACCTCTTATTAGAAGGATGCCAAAAAAAAGATGATTTACTTCTAATTTTGGAATTAAATATTTTGTTATTAATGTTTCTTTATTAGAAAAATTAGCTGTAAAATGAATTACAGAAATAAATAAAGATGTTTTAATTTCAAATTGAGTTTTATCAAATAAAAATTTATATATAAAACTTTTATGAGATTGAGAATTAACTAAAAAAATTAATATTGTAGTTAATGCAGCATCTAAACAAGCAATATCAAAAATTCAAAAAACTTGAAGTAAAATTGATATAGAACCTGTTAAGATTACAAAATTAGAAAAAATTTCTTATAATAAAGATAATAATGTGAATAAAAATATAAAATCTAATACAATTAAATCTGAAGTAAAAGAAATAAAAAAAGAAAAAGTATTAAAAAATACTACATCATCTAAAAAAACTAAAATATTAAATAAAAATAAATAAAATAGACAAATTTTAATTTATAATTTTTGAATTGTGATTTTAAATTATTTAAATAGGATTTGGAAATCAAAAACTTTAAAAAAAAGAATTATAATTACTATTTTAATAGTTTTATTATTTGAATTTTTATCAATTTTACCAGTTCCAGGTATCAATTTAGTTGCATTAGAAAGTATGCAACGTTTTTTGGAAGCAAATCAATGACTTTCTTTTTTTAGTGCGTTAATGGGATGATGATTAAAACATTTTTCTATTATATTAATGTGACTTTCTCCATATATTAATGCCGTTATTATTATACAACTTTTATGAGTTGTAATTCCTCAACTAGAAGCATTAAAAAAAGAATGAGAACAATGACAGAAAAAAATAGATCAATATACACGTATACTTACTTTGCCTCTTGCTTTTGCACAAAGTTATTGAATGATAATTTTATTAAATACTTTAATTTGATCTGATGTTAAATTAATAGATACTTCTAATTTTTTTGGAGTTGTTTTACCAGCAATGATAGTTATTACAGCAGGTACATTGCTTTTAATGTGGTTATGAGAACTTATTACTGAATCTTGAATTTGAAATGGTATTTCAATAATTATTTTTGCATGAGTTTTAGCTTGAGTGCCTCCTAATATTATTAATTATATAAATGTATGAAATTTTTGATTATTAGCATGACTTTTTTTAGCTACATTATTAATTATATTCATAATAATCAAATTTACAGAATGATATCGTAAAATTGCTCTTATATATACTCGTACATGAAGAAGTGAAAAATCCTATTTTCCAATAAGAATTAACCAAGCATGAATGATTCCTATTATATTTGCAATATCTTTAGTTACTTTTCCTTCTTTGATATGACAAATTTTAGTAAAAAAAACTAGTTGAATGTGATCTACAATATGAAGTTTTTTAATTGATAATTTTAGCATGAACAATCCTTCTTGGATTTATATATTAGTATATTTTTTACTTGTTTTGGGTTTTTCGTTTTTTTATGTTTCTATAGTTTTTAATACCAAAGAAATAGCTGAAAATATTCAAAAAAGATGAGGCTATATTCCATGAATAAGACCAGGTCAAGATACTGCAGATTTTTTGGAAAAAACATCTTCTCATTTAAATTTATATTGATGAGCTTTTTTGGCTTTAGTAGCAGTTTTTCCTTATATTGTGACTAAGTTAAATGATATTTTAAATTTAATAGATGTTTCTTGAAATGCTAAAATTGATTTTATTATTAGTTGAGCATGATTAATTATAGTTGTTTGAGTTATTTTAGATTTAATTAGAAAGATAGATACAGAATTAAAAAGCTATGATTATAAAAGATTTTATTAAAAATTTATAATTTTTTTAATTTCAATTTAAAAAAACTATACATTTATGTATAGTTTTTTGGTTTTTTATATAAATTTATTATTTACTTTATAATTTTTGTTACTATTTAATATTTATAAAAATAAAGTTTGATTAAAATATTATTTAATGTGCATTATTATTTAAAATTTTGTAATAATTACGTTTAACATTATATATGTTTTTTAATAAAGCATCACAAGGAGTTATTACTTTATCTTTTATTATATTAAAATAAGGAGTACCATTTAATTTTGATCTTCAATTATGTGCACTTATTAATAATTCATTAGTTTTTTTTCTATTTCAATAATTGCTTCTTGGTCTCATTTATAATTAGCAATTTCAAATTGTTTTATATAATTATTTAATCCATCTTTTAATTCATTTATTGTTATATCATAACATGTATAATTATTATTTGTAATCATTTTTTAAAATTAAATAATAAAATTACAGTTTTTATAAAATATTAATAATATCGATTTTATTATTTTTTAATTCTATATTTCTTAAAGTTCATAACATATTTCTTATAATTTTTTTTCATATATTTGTTTCTTTTATAAAACAAGGAACATTATTTATTTTTTTTGAATTCATTTTTAATTTTAATTATAAATAAATAAAATATTTTTAATTGTAATGTATTATAATTTTAAAATATTTTTTTTTAAATGTCAATTTTTTGTATAAGTTATATTTTGTTTTTTTATTTAAATTATGATAAACTATATTTGTAATTTTCTATAAAGAATTAAATTTAAAAAAATGATTACAAAAATTAAAGATTTATTAAAAAAAATTTCTACTAAAAAAGAGGATTCAAATTTAGAAAATTCTGCTCAAGATCTTTTTTTTGGTCAAGATAATTCTTTAAAAAACACACAGTGACAAAGTGATATTTATAAAATTTTTGATGATGCCATATTTTTACAGGCATCTGATATTCATATTGAACCATCTGAAAAGGCTTTAAAAATAAGATTTAGGATTGATGGACATTTTTCTTTGTATAAAACATTAGATGAAAATAGTAAAAGTTCTATTATTACAAAAATAAAAGTTTTATGATCATTAAAAATAGATGAGCATAGATTACCTCAAGATTGAAAAATAAGTTATTTAAATAAAAATACAAATACGGAAATTGATTTAAGAATAAGTTCTATGCCAACTATTTATTGAGAAAAGTTAGCAATTAGATTATTACAAAAAGATAGTAATTGGATTGATTTAAAAAGTATAGGCATACTACCAATGAATATGGTTAAAATCAAAAAACATTTAATGGATAATTGTGGTTTAATTTTGGTTGTTTGACCTACATGAAGTGGTAAATCAACCACTTTATATTCTATGATTTCTAATTTTGATGCAAATAAATATAATATTTCAACTTTGGAAGATCCTGTAGAATATAGAATGAGATGAGTTAATCATACTCAAATTAATACTAGTATTTGATTTAATTTTGCTGATTGATTAAGAAACTTATTAAGACAAGATCCAGATATCATAATGGTTTGAGAAATAAGAGATTCTGAAACAGCAAAATTAGCAGTAGAAGCTTCTATTACATGACATTTAGTTTTTTCTACAATTCATGCTAATTCTAGTGTCAGCATTATTCAAAGATTAGTTCATTTATGAATAGATCCATTACTTATTGTCTCTAGTTTAAAAATAGTAATTTATCAAAGACTTGCTAGAAAACTTTGTTCATATTGCAAAATAAAATATATTCCAGATGAAATCACAAAATGAAAAATTATAAATAGAATATGAAAATATATAAATAATCAAAAAGAAATATATTTATATAAAGCAAATAATAAATGATGTGATAAATGTAATTTTTTATGATATAAATGAAGAATGTGATTATATGAAATATTAGAAATAACTGAGTCATTAGAAAAATTAATCTTATCTTGAGCATCAAATACACAACTTGAGGTTAATGCTATTTGAGATTGATTAATAAATATAAAAAATGATGCTTTATTAAAAGTAATTTTATGAGAAATTAGTTTAGAAGAAGTTTTTAATGTATTATGAAATTAAATTTATTTTTTTAAATAAATTTAGATACTTATTTTATTGTAAATAAATATATTATATGTTATAATATTTAAAATTAATTGATAATTGTAAAAAATAAATATAATTTTTTAAACAATTTATAAATTATATTTATGATAAACACAAAACTTTTAAAACTTATAAAAAACTCTTTTATTTCCGAGGAAGATTCAGTAGATATAATAAAAATATTTAATATACTTACAGATGATAAAAAAGAAGAAATATTAAATAATTGGGATATAATAGCAGAAAAGATTAAATTAAATAAAGAAATAATTGAAAAAGAAAAAGATATATTACTTACAAATGTTCTTGTTAATATACAAAATAATATTGAAAATTATAATAATTGTTTATTAAATAAAAATAAAGTTATGTATTATAGCAAAGTATTAGAAAGAGAAATTCACTGATGAGAAGTGAATACCTTTAAATTAAATCAAGAAATAATCGAAACTTCTAATATGTTTTGATTTAATCCAGAAAAAGCAAGAAAAAGAATTTTAAATTTATTAACAATAGTATTGGCTCCAGAAGAAAGAAAAAAAATTGATGAAAGATTAAAAATATTAGATAAAAAATGAAAAAAAAGATTAAAAAATATTTTAACTAAAAAAACAAAACTAATACAAAACTAACTTAAAATTATATTTTATACCTAAGTTAAGCGAATTGTTTTTATAAATTTGAAACTCAAAATCCTCCAAAACATACTAGCTTTGGTTACTCCCAGTACAAAGTTGGGATTGATTAATCTGGTCTGATTATATAATAATTAAAGAAAAAACGATAAATTTTGATATTAATTTTACAAATAACTTAATTAGATTTGAAATTTGTTAATGTTTTGTTTCTTTCATTTTAAAAATAACATGTTTTCTTAGTTTTTTATCATATTTTTTTAATTCTAATTTTTTATCTCAAAGATTTTTCTTTTGCACATTTGTAATATATCACATAATTCCACTTTCTGTAGAAATTAATGACATATATGTTCTTTTGCCTTTTGCCATATTTGTAAAATAATAAATTAAAAATAATAAGAGTCTTGTTTTTAATTTTAAAAAATAACTTTCTTTTTATACCTTAAAAAAATTGTTCGAAGGTTTCGTGGTAGCGAAATCTAGTCTAATTTAAAATGTTTTTAAAAAGAAAAAAATCGAAAACAAATTCTTATTAGGTATATGTGAATATATTTTGTTTATTTATAATAAAATTAATGTATTTAATTATATATCTTTTTAAAAAAATACAAATCTTTTTGTAAAAAAAACCTTTTTTCATATACTGATTTCAATTCTTAATTCTTAACTCTTATTTTTCTTATGTTTATTGATGAAGTAAATGTAAAATTTATAGCTTGAAAATGATGAGATTGATTAGTATCTTGGAGAAGGGAAAAGTATATCCCAAAATGATGACCATTTTGATGAAATTGATGAAATTGATGAGATGTAATTTTATTGGCAAGTACAAATTTAAATACTCTAAGTGATTTTAGACACAAAAAAGTTATTAAAGCGGAAGATTGAGAAAAGGGTAAAACACAAAATATGACTTGATTTAATTGAGAAAATTTAATTATTTTTGTTCCTGTTTGAACTTTGGTAAAAGATTTTAAAACTTGAGAAATTATTTGTGATTTAAGTGAAGTATGACAAAAATTTGTTTTATGTAAATGATGAAGATGAGGCTATGGTAATTCTCATTTTGTTTCCAGCATAAGACAGGCTCCAAGTTTTGCAGAATTATGAGATATTTGAGAAGAAAAATATGTTAAATTAGAATTAAAACTTGTAGCAGATATTTGAATTATTGGTTTTCCAAATGCATGAAAATCCACATTAATTAAATCTATTACAAACGTTAAACCAAAAATTGATGATTATCCATTTACTACAATTATTCCAAATTTATGAGTTATGGAATATAAATGAAAAAATCTTGTAATAGAAGATACTCCATGACTTATTAAGTGAGCTAGTAGTGGTAAATGACTTGGTATTAATTTTTTAAAACATATAGAGAGGGCCAAAGTTTTATTACATCTTTTAAGTATGGAAGAACCAGATAATATTTCTAAAAATTATTTTGAAATACGTAAAGAAATAGAACTTTTTTCAAAAAATGTTGCAAAAAAGAAAGAAATTATAGTTCTTTCTAAAGCGGATTTATTTGATTCTGAAATGATAGATTTTATTAAAAATAATGTACAAAAAGAATTAAAGGTAAAGAAAATTTTTGTTATCTCTACTCTTTCTAATTTAAATATAGAAAATTTAAAAAATTATTTAATAGAAAAAATTGATACAAAAGTAATTCAAAAAATACAAAAAGATAAGACAATTAAAATTTATGATTTAAAAAATATAGATGATCCTAATTTTTATAAAATTACTGAAATTAATGATTTTGAATTTGAAGTTAAATGATCTAGAATAGAACAAATAGTACGTATGACAAATTTGAAAAATAAAGAAGCTGTTTTAAGAATACATGATATTTTAGATAAAATATGAGTAATTAAAAAAATTAGTACTTTAATTAAAAAAAATCATAATATTGATATTTGATATAAAAATAAAACTTGATTTAATTTTTTAAATAAGTATCCGATTGTTATAATATGATCAAATAAATTTGAAATTTTTAAATAATTTTTTAACCAATAGCATTATGTTTATAATTTATATTTGAGTTTATACTATTTTTATAACTTTAATTTTTGGTTTTTTTATTTTTTTAAAATTAAATTTTTTTAAATATAAATATTATAATAAAAATATTTTTGTAATTACAAAAATATTTCTTTGAGTTTTAATATTAATTACATTATTGTGATATTATTTAATTTATAAAAATTCATATAATTTAGATAATGCAAAAAATATGCAGGAAACAATAATAAATGAGATTTTTTAGTTATATTTTATATAAGTTTAATATTTTTTAATTTTTATAAAAATGAAAGTCTGAATTGTTTGATTGCCAAATGTATGAAAATCTACATTATTTAATGTGCTTACAAAATCTTATGCTGCTCAAGCAGAAAATTTTCCATTTTGTACTATAGAGCCAAATGTTTGAATTGTAAATGTAAATGATTTTCGTTTAGAATTATTGCGTAAAGTTGTATCTTGAGCAAAAAATGTACCAGCAACAGTTGAATTTATAGATATTGCTGGTATTGTATCTTGAGCAAGTAAATGAGAATGATTGGGTAACAAATTTCTTTCTCATATAAGAGAAGCAGATGCTATTTTACAAGTTGTAAGATTTTTTGATGATTCTAACGTAACTCATGTGAGTGGCACTATTAATCCAAAAGATGATATTGAAATTATTAATACAGAATTAATTTTAGCAGATTTGGAAACTATTAATAAAAGAATTCAAGAAAATATTCGTAAGGCTAGAAGTTGAGATAAAGATTCTATTAAAAAAGAAAATATTTATCAAAAATTAAAAACTCATTTAGAAAAATGAAATCTTGCAATTACTTTAGATTTAGAAGATGAAGAAAGAGATTTAATTTATGATTTATTTTTACTTTCAAATAAACCTTTTATTTTTGCTATTAATGTTGATGAATCAAAATTAACATTATCTCAAGATGAATTTAGGTTAAAAACTTGAATTGAAGATAAAAATATATTAATTATTCCTATTTGTGTAAAGTTAGAATTAGAAATGATGTGATTTACAGAAACAGAAAGATTAGAATATTTATCTTCATTTTGAATTACTTATAATCCTACAGATATTCTTATAAAAACGTGTTTTGATTCTCTTTGATTACAATATTATTTTACAGCATGAGAAAAAGAAGTTAAAGCTTGGACAATTAAAAAATGAGATAAAGCTCCTCAGGCAGCTGGTAAAATTCATACAGATTTTGAAAAAAAATTTATAAAAGCAGATGTAGTTAATTGGCAAGATTTGGTAAGTGCTTGAGGTTGGTCTCAAGCTAGAGAAAATTGAAAAGTAAAGATGGAAGGGAAGGATTATGTAGTACAAGATGGTGATGTAATAATTTTTAAATTTTGAGGATAAATTTTTATTATGCATTTTTTGATAAAAATAATAATTGTAAGTTCAATATTAATATTGATGATATTTTATTTTTTTATACATGTTTTTTTACCTTTAAATCTAAACTTTCTTCAATCTTCTAATATAATTTTTGATTCAAATAATATAGAAATTTGAGAAATTATTTATACAAATAAAATTCGTCATAGAGAAATTAAATATTATGAAATACCAGAATTTTATAAAAAAGCTCTTATATCACTTGAGGATAAAAGTTTTTATTATAATAATTGAATAAGTATTTCTTGATTAATTAGAAGCATTTTTCACAATATTCAAGCCTGAAAAATTGTAGAATGAGGGTCTACGATTTCTTCTCAATTTATTCGTAATAATTTGTGGTTAAATGAAAAACGTAATATTTGAAAAAAAATTTTGGAATTTATTTATACTGTAAG
>CAYUQQ010000013.1:5415-14456 GCA_964446905.1 uncultured Candidatus Peribacteria bacterium | reverse complement strand
AGATAAAATATATTATGCTTTAACTATAGTTGCTCAAACAAAACCTTCAGATATGAATAATATGCTTTGACTTTCTAAGTATTACTGAAATGAGATAAATATAAAAGAAGATTGAAATATTTTAAATGAATCAAAAGATATATTACTTTGATTAAAAACTGACAATCCATCAATTAAGGCCATATGTGAAGCTATTGATAAATGAAATGAAAACATAAATAGATTACAAATTTATGCACAAAGTAAAACAGAAAAAACAAGTAGTGCTATATCTTAAAAAAAACACATTTTATAATTAAAAATTCTTACAAAAATTTTTAATTCCATTTATTTTATATTAAATAATTTTATTAAAAAATGACTGAAAAATATGAAGATCATTATCTTGATGTAGATGAATTTAATAAAATTTATTGATCAAAAGATATAAATTATTGATATTTAAATAAATTATCAAAAGATATTTTATTAAAACAATATGAATATTGGTATAAAGAACTTGAAAAATATGAAGGATCTGCTGATTCAGAAAAAGAATATGAAGCTCAAGTTATGATTTGAAAAATTGCAGAGATTTTAAAAGAAAATTTTTGACTTGATCCAAGTTGAAAAATTTTAAATAAAGTAAAAGCAGGAGTAAATATTATAATTAATAATGAAATCGAATGAAATATAAAAAATATATTAGACAGATATTGATATTCGTGAAATTATACAATTAATGATATATTAAATATATATGAGAAATTATCTGATTTAATTGATAAATGAAATGAACAATGAATTTCGACATGGCACAAAACACAAGATTTTATTAAATTATGAGAATATTTGAAAGAAATAAAAAAAAATAATATTATTCCTATTAGATAAATATAAACTTAAAAAATATTATATTGTATGATTTGATTGAGAAATTAAATAAAAAGACTGTATTTATCCGTGGAATTTATAAGATAGTATTAAATACCAAAAACTATATTTTTAACATAAAATAAACATTTTCATAACATATTTATTTTTTAATATATCAAATATTTATATATAAATAGCAAATCAAAAACTTTTATTAACTTCTAAATTTTATAATTTTCATATTCTCTAATCTTTTTATTTTAATTTATACTAGCATAATCCATTGCAGACATATCTCTTTCTAATCATTCTTGATTTTCTAATTTTTTTTCTATCAAAGAGCTCTCTTTATTATCATCACTAAATCTTGATTCTTCATCTTCTCAAAAGAAATTTCAAACACTTCTATTATTATTAAAATATCATAAAGCAGGAATTAATCTTCATATAATAACATTTTCTTTTAATCAATCTAATTTATCAATTTTTCTAGAAACTGAAGCCTCTACCAAAACTCTAACTGTTTCTTGGAAACTTGCAGCAGAAAGCCATGAATCTGTATGTAATGAAATTTTAGTAAGTCATAATAATAATCTTGTACCTATTGCTTGTTTTCATCCTTTTTCTGCTATTAAATCATTTTCTTTTTTAAATCTTATTATATCAACTATATCTCAAGGAAAAAAAGAAGAATCTCATGCATTAGTAATTTTTACCTTAGAAAACATTTGTCTTACTATCAAATTAAGATGTTTAGAATTTACTGTTTGACCTTGAGAAGTATAAATTTCTTTTATATCATTTACTATATATCTTTGTGTTTTTATAGGTCAAGCCAATTCCATTAATTTATGAATATTTATATGTCATTCTGTAATTTTATCTCAAACATCAATCAAATCTCATTCTTTTACTAAAATATTTTTTCATAATTCTATATTAAATGTAGAAACTTGTGGCGCAATATCTTTTATAACTATTACATTTTTATCAATTTTATCTACAATTCATGTAATTTCATTATTTATTTTAACTTTTCAATTAGCAGACTTAGCCAAAACATGCTTTTCTTCAACTTTTTCTCATTTTTTAACCAAAATTTTAAAATCACTACTAGGAATATAATATTCTTTTTTTTCTATTTGAGATGCCGTAATTTTTAATATAACTTCTTTTTCTCAATATTTAATTAAATCAACTTTTCATTTAAGATTAGATATTATAGCTTCATATTTTGGTGTACGAGCTTCAAACAATTCTTCAACTCTAGTAAGTCATTGTGTAATATCTCATCATTCTTTTGCTACTCAACCAGAGTGAAATGTACGCATTGTAAGTTGAGTACCAGGCTCTCAAATTGATTGAGCTGCTATAATTCAAACTGGTGTTCAAATTTGAACTAATGAATTATAACCCAAATCTAATCAATAACATTTTTGACAAATTCATCATTCTGATTCACAAGTAAAAATAGTCCTAATACAAACTGATTCTATATTATTTTCTTGTATTAATTTTATTAATTCTTTATTTATTAATGTTCATTCTGGCACAAGAATTTGTTTTCATTTTAAAATATCTTTTGCTAAAATTTTACCAAAGATTTTTTCTTCAAAAGACTCTTTTAAAAATATTTGATGATTACTTTTATTTATTTCTTCATAATTTAATGTATGACAATCTTCTTCTTTAATTAACATATTTTGAGCTGTATCTACTAATTTTCTAGTCAAGTATCATGATTGTGCAGTTTTTAAGGCAGTATCAGATTTTCATTTTCTTCATGAATGAGTATTAATAAAATATTCTAACACCGAAAGTCATTCTTTAAAATTTCATGTAATTGGTAATTCTATAGTTTTACCTGATGGACTAGCAACAAGTCATTTTATTCAACAAAGTTGAGTAACATTTCACCAACTTCAACGTGCTCAAGAATGTACTAAATAATAAATATGATTATCTTTATCAAAATAATTAGGCATATTTTTTTCTATAACATTCTTAATTTGACTCCAAATTCTAACAGATTGTTCATATCTTTCTTTTTCTGTTAAATATCAATTCCAGAATCTTTTTTGTATTCATTTAATTTTTTCTTCTCATTCTTTAATTAAATCTTGTTTGTTTGGAGGAACTATCATATCCTCTTTGGAAATAGAAGATCCACTAATTGTGGCATACTTAAATCATAAATCTTTAATACTATCTGTAAGAAAAGCTGTTTTTTCACTACCAAATAAATCAAAATTTCTTGCCAAAAGCTTTTTAATTCAAGATTTTGTTAATGTTTCATTTATAAATCATAATTCCTGTGGTAAAATACTATTAAAAATTAATCTTCAATAAGTTGTTTTTATAATTTCATTATTTAAACGATAATTTATAGGAGTATTTAATTTTATAGCATAAGATTCATATGCTGGCATAGCATCTTCTATGGAAGAAAAAGAATATTTTATTTTTTCATCTTCATTAATTCTAGTTAAATAATAACAACCCAAAACCATATCTTTATCTGGAGTAATTATTGGTTCTCAATTTGAAGGATTTAACATATTTTTTGATGTAATCATAAGTTCTTCAGCTTCTTTTTGTGATTCAACTGTCAAAGGTAAATGTACTGCCATTTGATCTCCATCAAAATCTGCATTAAAAGCAGTACAACAAAGAGGATGTAATTGAATTGCTTTTCATTCTACCAAAACTAGTTTAAATGCTTGAATACCCAATCTATGTAATGTTGGAGCACGATTTAAAAGAACATGTTTCCCTTCTATAACTTCATCCAAGGCATCCCAAACAACTTTTCATTTTTCTTCTATAATCTTTTCAGCATGTTTTACGTTATATGCAATTTCCTTTTCTATTAATTTTCATATAATAAATGGTTTAAATAAAGTTAATGCTATAATTTTTGGTAATCAACATTGATTCATTTTTAATTTTGGTCAAACCACTATTACAGATCTTCATGAATAATCAACTCTTTTTCATAAAAGATTTTGTCTAAATCTACCTTGTTTTCATTTTAAAATTTCAGCTAATGATTTTAATTTTTTCTTTGTGGCTATAGTATAACCAGATCTATTACTACGAACATCTCAACTAATTAACATATCTATAGCTTCTTGTAACATTCTTTTTTCATTTTTTAAAATAACATCTGGTGCTCATAATTCTATAAGTTTTCTAAGTCTATTATTTCTATTAATAACTCTTCTATAAAGATCATTAAGATCGGAAGAAGCATATCTTCATCAATCCAATTGGATCATTGGTCTTAAATCTGGAGGCAAAATTTGTAATGCATCTAATATAAAATTTTCTGCTTTTTGTTCTGACTTAAATAAATTTGATGCTAATTTTAATTTTTGTAATATCTTTTTTTGTTTAGATTTAGGTGATATTTTTAATTCTTTTTGATTTTCAACTATAAATTTTTTTAAATCAATTCTTTCTAATAAAACTTTTATATTTTCTGCTCATGTTCATCATTTAAATACGTGTGGAAATTTATCATATAAAATTCTATAATCAAGTTCTCAAATTACTGTACCAACTTTTAATTCTTTTAATAAATTCTTTAATTTATTATATTCATTATCCAAAAATTCTAATTGTTTAGAACAATCAAAATCTAATTCTTGAAACATTTTTTTTGTAATTTCTTTTGATTCAAATTTTAGTTTAGCCTCATTAATAGTTTGTTGTAATTTTTTTTGTAAATCAACTTTTGATGTTTTATATAAAGAATCTAAATCTTTTAATGCTTCATTTTTTTTATCATCATAAACATCTGTAATAACATAAGATGCAAAATAAATAATTTGTTCCAATTTTTTAACAGAAATATCAAGCAATAATCAAATACGAGAAGGTACAGATTTAAGGTACCATATATGAGCAATTGGCGCTGCTAATTCTATATGTCAAGATCTTTGTCTACGAACTTGAGAAGTAGTAACTTCTACTCAACATCTTTCACAAACTATTCATTTATAGCGAATTCTTTTATATTTACCACAAGCACATTCATAATTTTTACGAGGTCAAAATATTTGTTCACAAAAAAGTCATCATCTTTCTGGTCTTTGTGTCCTATAATTTATAGTTTCAGAAATTAAAACTTCTCAGTAAGATAAGTTTCTAATATATTCTTTTGAAGCTATTCATAAAGATATTCATGCAAGATTATCTAAATTTTTTCATTGAGTAATATCTTTTTTTCAAGCAAATTTAGATATTTGAGAATAATCAGTAATTTTATCATTTAAAAAATTTTCAAAATTTTTATCTTTAAACATTTTTATAATAATTAAGAAATAAGATTTGAGAAATAAATAAATTTAATATATTAATTATAAGAATCTTCTAGATTTAGATTTTCATCAAAAAAAGTATCTCATTTAGATCATTCTGAAACAGCAGAATCAATATCAACATCATATTGTCATTCTAATTTTTCAAGTTCTTTATATTTTGCAATCATTTTATCACTGGCTTCATCAAGCTCATTTTTATCTAATAAATCTAAATTTAAATTTAATGCTTGTAATTCTCTTAATAATACATTAAATGATTCTGGAATATTTGGTCTTTTAATTTTTTTTCATTTTACAATTGCTTCATAAGTTTGTGTCCTTCATGTAATATCATCTGATTTTATAGTAATCATTTCTTGTAAAATATTTGCAGCTCAATATCATTCTAATGCCCAAACTTCCATTTCTCAAAATCTTTGACCTCAATTTTGAGCTTTTCATCATAATGGTTGTTGAGTAACCATAGAGTATGGTCAAACAGATCTTGCATGAATTTTATCTTCTACTAAATGATGTAATTTTAACATATATTTAACTCATACCATTGTTTTTTCTTTAAATGGTTCTCAGGTTTTTCAATCAAATAATTGAACTTTACCATCATTTGGAACTCATGCTTTTTGCATAAATTCTCATATTTTTTCTAAATTTATTCAATTTAAAATAGGAGTAGCAACTTTTATATTTAATTTTTTAGCAGCTATTCAAAGATGTGCTTCCAAAATTTGACCAATATTCATACGAGAAATAACTCAAAGTGGATTTAAAATAATATCTATTGGAGTACCATCTTCTGTAAAAGGCATGTCTTCTACAGGAGCTATCCTAGAAACAATTCATTTATTACCATGTCTTCAAGCCATTTTATCTCAAACTTCTATTTTTCTTGTTTTTCAAATAAAAACTTTAACTTGTTTAAAAACTCATGTAGGTAAATTATCTCATTCTTCTCTTTTTAAAATATGTACTGCCAAAACTTTTCATCAACTTCAAGGAGGTAAAATCAAAGAAGAATCTTTTACATCCTTTGATTTATCTCAAAAAATAGCACGAAGAAGTCTTTCTTCTGGAGAAAGCTCTATCTCTCATTTTGGTGTAACTTTTCAAACAAGAATATCTCATCATTTTACATAAGATCAAACCCTTATAATACCATCTTCATCTAAATTACTTAATTTTGAAGCACTTACATTTGGTATATCATTTGTTGTTTGTTCTGGTCATAATTTAGTTTCACGAACATCCAAAAAATATTCACTAATATGGACTGATGTATAATAATCATCTTCCATAATTTTTGAACTAATAATAATAGCATCTTCATAATTAAATCATTCCCATGGCATATATGCAACCAAAAGATTTTTTCATAAAGCTAATTCTCAATTATCTATAGATTGTCAATCAGCCATTATATCTCATTTTTCTATTTTATATCAAGTAGAAACTAATGGTCTTTGATGAATTAACATATCATTATTTGATTTTTCAAAAATCCTTAATTCATATGTTTTTTTAACTCAAGAATTATATAAAACAGAAATATGTTTTGCATCAACTCAAATAACATGTCAGTCTTCTTCTGCTTTTATAACATATCAAGATCATTCTCATATAATTCTTTCTGTTCATGTTCATATTATTGGGCTTTCTGATTTTATAAGAGGAACTGCTTGTCTCATCATGTTAGTACCCATTTCTGCCCTGTGAGCATCATCATTTTCCAAAAAAGGAATTAATGTGGTAGTTTCTGACATTATTTGTTTTGGAGAAATATCTATATGAGTAACTTCTTTTTCGTGAGTTATTATAGGTTCACTATTTCTACGAACAGATATTCTAGTATCTACAAAATTTCAATATTTATCAATTCAAGTATTAGCTTCTGCTATAGTAAGTCATCTTTCTTGAAATCAATCAAAATAATCACATTTATTTAATAAAAATCATCTTACATATATTTCTTTATCTTGAACTTTTTTCAAAATTTCTTCGGCTTTTTCTTTATTAATATAATCTTTTTCTTTAACAATAATTTTTCATTTACTATCAACTATATCTTTTAATGCAATCTTATTAATTATATCTTTTCAATTATTTTGAACAACATGACACACTTCTCTAAAAGGAGTTGTAATAAAACCATATTTATCAACTTTTGCATAACTAGCTAAATGTAATACCAATCAAATATTTGGTCATTCTGGAGTATGTATAGGACAAATTCTTCAATATTGTGTAGGATGTACATCACGTACATCAAATGATGCTCTTTCTCTACTAAGTCATCCTGGTCATAAAGCCGTAATTATTCTTTTATTAGCAAGTTCCGAAATTGGATTTGATTGATCCATAAATTGAGATAACTGACTAGATCAAAAAAATTCTTTTAATACAGCCATAAGTGGTCTAGAATTTATAAATGTTCATGGTGTAGTATCGTCTAATTCCATAATAGTCATTCTATCTTTTGCTATCTTTTCCATTCTAACTAAACCAATTTTAATTTTATCATAAAGTAATTCACCTACAGATCTTACTCTTCTATTTTCCAAATGATCAATATCATCATAAATATATCATTCTTTTTCTTCTAAAAGATTAAATAAATAATCTATTCATTTTACTAAATCTGCTATAGTTAAAAATTTTCATTCTGGATTATATGGAATATTTAAATTTAATTTTCTATTAATTTTAATTCTTGCTATTTCTCATAAATCATATTTTTTAATATCAAAAAATGTATTTCTAAAAAGATCCTGCACTCTTTCGTCTGTACCTAAATCACCAGGTCTAATTAATTTATAAATAAAATGCATTGCTTCTAATTTATTTTTAGTTTTATCTTTTTCAATTGTTTTTCAAATATAATTAGTAACGAATTCTTTATTTTTACCAAAAGCATTTATAATATCTGCGTCTGTTTCTAGTCAATAAGCTCTTAATAATACAGTAACTGGTATTTTTCTTTTTTTATCAATTTTTACATTTAAAATTCATCTTTTTTCTAATTCTATTTCAAACCAACTTCATTTATTTGGTATTATCTTCATATTATATAATCATGATGTTTTTGCATCTGGTACAAAAAACATTCATGTAGATCTAACTATCTGATTAACAATGACTCTTTCTATTCAATTAATAATAAAAGTACCTGTACGAGTCATAAGTGGAATTCATCACATATAAACATCTTGTTCTTTTACTTCTCAAGATATTTTATTTAACATTTCAAATCTTACTTTTAAAGGCGCTTCATAATTTAAGTTTTTTCTTTTACAATCATTAATATTATATTTAGGTTCTTCCAAAATTAATCCTTTATAAAAAATATCTATTTTTTCTCAAGAAAAATCTGATAAAGGAAAAGATTCTTCAAACGCTTTATTTAAAAATTCATCTAAAAAATTTTTATAAGAATTTAGTTGAACTTCTATTAGTTCTGGCATTTCTAAAATAGACTTATCATTTGTAAAATAATATCTTCATTTAATATCATATAATGCTCATAATTGCTTATAAACATCAATTAAGGGCATTGATTGCTCTTTTTTAGAAACTTTTGGCAAACTTTTTAATAATTCTTCTGTAGATATAAATTCATCTTTTTTAATTTCTTGATTTTTAATATCTTTTTGTTTTATAATATCCTTTTTTCATTTAAAAGAATTGGAAACTTTTTCTTTTTTTAATAATGTTTTTTTATCAACTTTTTCTTTTAATTTCTTATCCGAATTTTTTTTATTATCTTTAACCATTTTAATTAAGATTATATACTAAAAAATTTGCCCTAACCTCCTCAATAACACAATATTGTAGTTAGTGCTTTAAAAATTATGCATATATAATATATAT
>CAYUQQ010000013.1:0-5405 GCA_964446905.1 uncultured Candidatus Peribacteria bacterium | reverse complement strand
AATTTTTGTAATTATCTTTTTATAATAACCTTTAATGTTCTAAATAAAATTTTTAAATCTAAAAGAATATTCCAATTTTCTATATAAAAAATATCAAGTTTTACTTCATCATCAAAATCATTTTCATGTCTTCAATGAACTTGCCCCATTCATGTAATGCCTGGTTTTATTGTAAGTACTCTTTTTTGATATTCTTTATATAAAGCAACTTCTCTTGGTTGATGTGGCCTAGGTCAAACAAGACTCATATTTCAAATTAAAACATTAAAAAATTGAGGTAACTCATCTATAGAAAATCTTTCTATAAAATTTCATATTTTCATTTTACGAGGATCATTTTGAATTTTATATAAAGGTCATTTTCTTGTACTTTTTTCTTTAATTAATTTTTGTTCTAATTTTAAGGCATTATCTTTATCTGAATCAACTCAATAAGCATCTTTTACACAAAATTCCCATTTCATATATCTAAATTTATAGACATCAAATATTTTTCAATTTTTTCATACTCTACGATTTTTAAAAATTATAGGTCAAGCAGGATCTTCTATTTTAATCAAGATTCAAATCATTATCATTGGTATACTACATATTATTATAAAAAAAATACTAGCCAAAATATCAAATAACCTCTTTATTACCCTGCCCCATGGATTTAATCAAATACTTTTTATCTCTACTATAGGGAATTTATCTAAAAAAGATGTTTCTGTATTACTTTTTGAAATATCAAAAACACTTGCTACATATTTATAATTAACTCAATAAATTCTAGAATATTCAAAAATTTGAATTAATTGATCTTGTCTAAAATTTGAATTGACAAAGAATATCTCATTAATTTTGTACTTTTGTAATTTCTCTCATAAATCTTTTTCATTTCACAAATAAGCTATATTTATTCATGCTATTTTTTTTGTATTAATATATCAAACTATTTTATAAAGATTACTTTTTTTTAATTCATTTAATAGTTCTTGTTCTATTGTATTTAAAATTAATAAAATATTTGTTTTTTCCAAAATTCATCTTTCAAGTAAATGATGTTGAATTTTATTTAATAAAAATCTCTCTAATATTATAAAAATGATTGAAAATATTAATGTAAAAAATATTATTAATCTAGGAATTTCTACTTTATATAAATATCAATTTGCTAAATACAAAATAGATATATATATTATAAACCATAAAATACTTTTTGCTATAATATCAAAAAATTCTTTTATTTTTGAATTTGTAGTTTTAATTTTATAAAGTCAAGAAAAACTAAAAATCAATATAAATAAAATTGATCACAATAAAGCAAAAATAATTAAAAATTCTGTGTTTATTGTTTTAATTGGTAATTGTACTTTTGGAATCAAATCAGTAATTAATCTTAAAGATCTAGCTAAAAAAAATGAAATAAATACAATTATAAATTCTATCGGTAATTTTATGATTCAAAATAAAATTTCGTGTTTTTTCATATTATCTTAAAAAATTTAATTTTTTGTATTTTAATAAAATATTTTATAAATACAAAAATAAATTCTTTTCTTTATAAAAAAGAATTAAGGAATAAAAAAATAAAAACTTTTGCAATAATTTATATTTATATATAATAAATTAAATTTTTTTTCGGAAAATGAAAAAAAATACTTAAGGATTTTTCCTGCAAAAATTTATTTAAAAATAAATATTTTTTATAAATCCTTAAGTTAAGGATTATTTTTTTAACTATTTTTTTATGACAAACTCATCTTTAATTAAAGATATGTTGGATAATTCAGTACATATTTGATACAAATCACAGTACTGGTCTCCAAAAATGAAAAGTTATCTTTATTGATCGCAAAACTGAATTCATGTATTTGATTTATACAAAACTGTTGAAAAATTAGATAAAATTTCGCAAACGTTAAAAGATTTTATGGAAAAAGGTAAAGAAATACTTATTGTTTGATCAAAAGTACAGGCACAAGAAATTACCAAACAATTTGCTATTGAAACATGAAATTTTTATACAATAAACAAATGGGTTCCGGGACTTTTTACTAATTTTGCAACTTTAAAAAAGAGAATTTTTACTTATAATAAATTAGAAAAAGATTTAGAATCTTGAGCATTTAGCATACTTAATAAAAAAGAAAAATCAGAAAAAATAAAAGAAATAGAAAAATTAAAAAAATCTTATGAATGAGTAAAAGAATTAAAAAAAGTTCCTGATGTTATATTTGTTATAGATTGACATTATGAAAGTTTAGCTTTATTAGAAGCTAAAAAAATGAAAATACCTTCTTATACTTTATTATGATCTAATTGAGATATCGATTCTTGTACAGATTTTATTCCTTGTAATGTAAATTCTACAAAATCTATTAAATTTATTTTGGATTACGTTAAACCATTTTTATTAAAAAAGAAAGTTAATAAAAATTTTGATTCTATTAAAGAAGAGTTTAAAGAAGAACACAAAACAATATAAAAATAATATTTATTTTATAAAAAAATATTATGGAAAATAATAATCAAAATAAAATATTTCTTGATGACGAAGAAATAGAATGACCAAGTAAAGAAGATAGAATTTTGGCAGCTATTTGTTATATTCCATTATGATTTCTTGTGCCATTTTTTATGCAAAAAAATTCTCAATTCCTATCTTTTCATCTTAAACAATGACTTGTAATATTTCTTTTGTATTTTTTTATTACTTCATTTGTTTTTATTTTACTACCTTTTTGAATAGTTTTTAGAATTTGATGACTTTTTTTCTTATTTTACATATGATTTATAATTTTCTTATGAATGAATGCATATAATTGAAAATATTTTGAAGTTTGATTTATTACAAAAATTATTAATTTTATGAAAGAAAAAACTAAATAATTTTAATTTTTTAACTTTTTTATTTTATGGAAATAACAATTAAACAAATAAAAGATCTTCGTGATCAAACTTGAGTTTGAATGTCAGATTGTAAAAATGCTTTACAAGAAGCAAATTGAGATTTGGATTTAGCATTAGAAATTTTGAGAAAAAAATGAATTGCCAAAGCAGCAAAAAGAGCAGATAATGTAACTAAAGAATGAAAAATAAAAATTGAAATTGATTGAAATATAGCTTATATAGTAGCTGTAAGTTGTGAAACAGATTTTGTTTCTAAAAATGAAACATTCTGAGAAATGGTAAATAAAATAATGGAAATATTAAAATCTAATACAGATGAATCACAAGCTATTATAAAAGCTGAAGAATTAAAATCTACTGAATATCAATTAAAAATTGGAGAAAATATGAAAATAAAAACAATGACAAAAATTACATGAGAATCTATTGCTTATTATGTACATATGAACAATAAAGTAGCATGTGTTATAGTATGAAAAACTTGAGTAGATAATGAAAAATTAAGACAAGTTGCTATGCATGTTGCTGCCATGAATCCAGATGTACTATCTCCAGAAGATATTTCAGAAGAAATAATAGCAAAAGAAAAAGAAATTCAACTTGAATTAATGAAACAAGATCCAAAAAATGCAAATAAACCAACTGATATTATGGAAAAAATTATCGATGGTAAAATGAGTAAATTCAAAGAAGAAAATGCTCTTTTAACTCAACAATTTGTAATTAATCCAGAATTAAAAGTAAAAGATTTTATCTGAGCAGATTCAATTGTAAGTTTTAAAAGATTTAATATTTAGATAATTAAGAAGTAAGGAATTAAATTATAAAACGTAAAAATTAAAAACTGAGTATAAAATAAAGAAGATAAATATAATTTTAAAAGTCTGATACAGAAAAGAAATTTATAAATAACCTATTTTTTTAAAAAATTTATAGCACTGATAATAAAATTAAATATTTAAATAAAAATCCCTAACAAGATTTTTATTTAGCCCTGTAGTTCAACGGTTAGAATGCGGGACTCCAAATCCCGCGATCAGAGTTCGATTCTCTGCGGGGCTGCCAATTGAGATTTTGAGAAAATTCGTCGTAAGACGGATTTTTTTGTTGGCTTTATAAATTAAATATAAAAAAATTGTTAGGCCATTTTTATAAATTAAATATGTACCAATATATAGAAATATATTTCAAAATTTTAAATTACTATATGATTATTGAAACTTTATTTTAAAAGAAAATTGAAGTATTTTAGCATTATCTCCTTCAGAAAAAGCATGATTGGAACCATGAGATTTATTACTTGAAGTAGATTGAAAAGTTTTAAATAATTCTTACACCATAAAAGATAGTATTAAAAATAAGTTTCCAGGTGAAAAAATTATTTTAAAAGTTTTAAAATATTCAAATTGAAAAGAAGAATATGTAGATTTGATTTTATGAGAATTTATGTAATTTATATTTAAGTAAAATTTTTTGATATTTTATTATATATAAAAAAGGCTTAAAGATAAAGTTAATAAATGCAAAAAATATTGCTATATTTTAGAAATTATACCATTTTCTTGTAAATAAGTTTTTACAGTATTTGAAATAATATTATATATATCATTGGCATCATTTATAGAAATTTTATATAATCATTCTTTTTTTAAAATATTTTCTTCTGTATAAGTAAGATATTTTAGATAATTTTTTAAGTTTTCTGGATTATAACAATATAAATTATACAATTCAACAACATCTTCTGTATGAGAAGTATTATTATGAATATATATTCATAAATTACCTAATTTAGATAATCATAATTGAAAATCTTTTCTTATAAAATATGCCTTATTAAATAATGTTATAAAATCATTATATTTTCAATTTCAATTTTTATACATATGAAATGCAAGGAAATGACAATTTTCATGTGAAAAAATATGTTTTTTAATAAGATTATTTGTAACATCTTCTCAAAAACCAAACAATTTTTTATTTTTAACTGGAAATTCTTGTAAACCCAATTTAATATATTTATTTTGTAGATTTGAATATCAAATCCAAGTATTTTCTTCTAATATTAATTTTACTCAATTTCTTTTATTAATAAACCAAAGAACCGGTGTTATACTTAAATTTTCTAATAATTTTTTTTCTTGTTCTTCAAAACAAGTAAGTTTTTTTATTTCTTCTAAATATGTTTTTCAGACAGAAGAAGATGTATTTGGAAATCAACTTAAAAAATTATTTACCATATTTTTTAATTATAAATAATATTATACCTAAAATTAATTTTCTTAAGTTTGGATTTTTTTATCCTTTCAAATAGACTAATTCAAGCTCCGTATGAACATCGATCAATTTGTTTTAGGTATAAGTAATATTATACTATAAAATATAATATAATACAAAATTACAATAAAAAAAACAAATTTATAAAATAAAAAGCCTTTTTTTGTATTATTTTTTGAAATATGATAAAATTATTACAATATATAATATAAAAATAAATATGTCTGAAAATT
>CAYUQQ010000012.1:14280-14719 GCA_964446905.1 uncultured Candidatus Peribacteria bacterium | reverse complement strand
CGGCTAGGGGTTTTTAAACTTAATTTTTCATTTTTTATGCAATTTTTGGCATCTATTTGCGTTTTTAAAGATGGCTTGATTTTGGCTTTATGGAGGCTTTTTGAAATTAGGTAGTTCAGATTCCGCACTAGGGGTATATCATTTTTGAAATCGGATATCTCATTTTCTTGTATATTTCATTTATCAGATTCATCCCTTAGGATGAATTCCTCTAGTTTTTTAAAGAGTCCTGAAAAATTATATGCATTCGACAGAATTCATCCGTCAGGTCATCTTCTGGAAATTAGGTCGAGATATCATTTTTTGACTAGATTATTCTTATAGCTATGGATAGCAGTTTTTGATACTCAGGATTTCTCAACCATCTTTGATATCGAAGGATAGGGCAGATTATTACTCCATTTAAAGGATAAAATATACATGATGAACCAAACTTCCT
>CAYUQQ010000012.1:0-14259 GCA_964446905.1 uncultured Candidatus Peribacteria bacterium | reverse complement strand
GATTGATAGTCATATATCGCTTTCGGACTAGTAGAGATTCATTTCATTAGAATGATTCTTCCAAATCTAGAGCTAAAATCATATAAATTTTCTTCCATAATTGAATTAATTACATTAAAAGTATTTATCTTTATAGGAAGTTTATTTATCTTTCTGAAATAACAAAATCTTTTTTTGCTTAAAGATGCCAACACAGGCACATTTAAACTCAGTATTTGTGTAAAATAGCTATTTCCACTTAGCTTTCCCGAGTTTTTGTCTTTTAAAGCTGAAACTTATTAAAAAGTTTTTACAGGCTGGTGTTTCATACTTCACCATGTGAAATAAAAATTTAGTAATAGTATTAAATAAAAAGTAAGTTTTAAAATATTTTTACTATTATAAACTTACGCTAGTGCCAAAAGAATTTTAGTTGAAAATATATTAATATTTTGTTAAGGAATATAGAAAAAATTCATTGTATGGTAGTATTAAACACTTTTTAGAGACTTTTCTAAATTTATAATAAATTTTAGACCATACTAAAAAATCCCGTAAAATTACGGGATTTTTCTTTTTTCTCGATTTAAGTAATCTTTTTTTAAGATACTTTAAATCTCAGATTTTTGTTATATTTTTGTTTTAGTTATAATTTTTTAAACAACTAAATGTTACAATCTTATTTAAAATTTGAGGGTCAGTTGCCTTTAGTTGCTCTATTTTCCTTGAATTTTCACATATTATCTTGCCTTCAGGTGTAATATAGACATCTGCAATCCCATTTATATAAGGAATCAATATTGATTCGATTTCTAATTTGTTAGGCTTATTTCTTTCACTTGGTTTACCAAATTACTTTTTTAAATCTTTGGTTGTAAAAGTTTGAAACATTTTTTATTCCTCCTTGATGATTTTGACAATACTCTCAAAATGAAATCTTGAGAATAAAATTCACATTTTGGGAGTATTTATTTTGATTTTGATAGGTTTTTCTTTTATTTTTCAGTTTTTTTCTTTTAAATTATTAATAATTTAAATTAAAATTTTATGCTTGAATTATTTGAAAATAAATACAGAATAGATTCAATAAGGTTAAAATGATACGATTATAGATCTAATTGAATGTATTTTATTACAATTTGTACCAAAAATCGTGAACATTTTTTTGGAGAAAATATTAATTGAATAATGTTTTTATCAAAAATGTGATTAATTGTTCAAAAATATTGGTTAGAAATTTCAAATCATTTTCCATTTGTATTATTAAATGAATTTGTTGTAATGCCAAATCATATACATGGAATTATAATTATTGATAATTCTGTAGAGATGGATGTTGCAATACCCTGTAGAGACGTTGCATTGCAACGTCTCTACAGGGTATGAATATAATAAAAATTATTTTTATTCTGTGATATCACCAAAACCAAAATCATTATCTACAATAATACGTTCTTATAAATCTGTTTGTACAAAAATAATAAATAAAATGCAAGATCGAATATTTTTTTCGTGGCAACCACGTTTTTATGATCATATTATCCGTAATGAAAAAGAATTAAATCGAATTCGCGAATATATTATAAATAATCCTTTAAATTGGATAGATGATAGAAATAATTACAAAATTTATGGATTAAAATTAAATAATCTCTGCTTTATATAGAAATATATAATATCATTATTATGTAGAAACGTTGCAATGCAATATTTCTACAGGATATAGAATTTTTGTTATTTTTTAATTTTTTTAATTTCTAAAATAAATAATTTTATTTCTTTTAAATTAAATAATGCTATAATTATAGTATATAAAAATCAAGTTAAAATTAATAAAAATAATGAATCAATTCTATTTAAATTTAAAAAATAAGGTTCTATATAAAAAAATAAAAATAAATTTACAATTATTATAAATATTAAATTTTTTAAAAAAAATTTAATATTAAAATTTAAAATATATTCTTTTGTTGCAAAATGACTTAATAAAAATATAGGTATCCAACTAATTCATACAGCAAGGCTAGATCAGGCTGCTCAAAGTCAATAAGGTTTAAATAAATTAATTAAAATAATATTTAAGATTAAATTGATTGTAAGTCATATTCATAATATTTTTACTCTATCTTTAATGCTTCATTGTCAGCTTAAAATTTGAAAATTAATATGTAATAACATATTAAAAATTAAAAATAAAATTGAGTATTGTAAAATAACTCACGAAAATGTAAATTTTTCTCAAAATAAAATTGTAGAAATATGAGGTCAAAATACAAACATAAATATAGAAATATATATTGAAATAACAGAGAAATATTTATAAAATATAGATTTAATAAGTGTTATTTTTTCTTTACTATTTTCAGAATGTAAAGAAGAAATTACAGGAAATAAAAATCATATAATTGGTCATACAAATAAAAAAGGAATTCAAATTATACTTAAATAATTAGAATAATATCATGCATCTTTTACTCATAAAATATAAATAACCAATTGCATATCTATTTGAGATAAAATTGTGGAAATATTTATAGCAATAAGTACCCAAAATGCATAACCAAAAAGTTTTTTAATTAAATCTTTATCGTAAATAATTTTAACTTCTTTTAAATATGGAATATAATATATTTTATAAAAAAAGATATAGCTAAAAAATATTCAAAATCATAATCATATAATCCAATTCCATGCATAATTAATTAAAGTTCATTTATCAAAAAACCAAAATCAAATAGTAAATCATAATACAGAAAACATTCTAATAAATTCAACTAATTTTTGAATTTTTGTATTTTGAGCAGCTCAAAATACAGTAGAAGTAAATTGAAATAAATTAAATCAAACAAAAAATAAACAAAAAATTTGTATTGTTGTTTGGGTTTCAAGGGCTAGATTTTGAGCATCAAAATAACTATTAGCTAAATATCAAGATGTAAAATAAAGTAATAATCAAATAAAAATACTAGTAGGTACTTGTGCTAAAAAAGAATAAAAAAGTACAGACTTAAATCTAGAATAATCTTTATTAATTATAAATTTTGGTAAAAAATAATTTAAACTTTCAGTAAGTCATAAATCGTGATAAATTGATAATAATATTATTAAACTAATTATTCAATATAAAATTCAAATTTCTTCTACTGTTAAATCATATGAAAGTATAATTTTAATTATATATCATATAGGTCATATTAAAATAGTAAAAAAATATAACCAAAATCATCTTTTTATAAATTTTTCGGAAAGAGTTTCTGAAGTATTTAGCATTTTATTTATATAATTTTATAAATTATAAGTTCAATTTGAAATATCGGAAAAAATGGTGTTATTTTTGAAAGTAATAACTCTCTTTTTTAATTCGTTTACAATTCTATCATCATGTGTTGCAATAATTATTGTTTTTCAATATTTATTTAATTCCAAAAGAATTGAAATTACTTCTTTTGCATTATAAATATCCAAGTCTCAAGTAGGTTCATCTCAAATAATAATTTCTGGATCATGTATAAGTGCTCTTGCTATAGCTATTCTTTGAGCTTCTCATCATGATAAAGTATGAATAAAATTTTCTTTTTTATTTAATAATCAAACTTGTGATAATACTTCTGGTACTCTTTGAATAATTTTTTTATCACTATATCAGCACACTTCCATTGCAAAAGCCACATTTTCTCTTACATTTTTACTTTTTAATAATTTATAATCTTGAAAAATTATTCATATATTTCTTCTGTATTTTGTAAGTTCTTTTGAAGAATATTTATAAATATCGTTTCATTTAAAATCATATATATTTCAACAATGAGGTTTTAAATCTCAAATTAAAGATTTAATAAAACTTGTTTTTCAGGATCAAGAATTTCAAATTAAAAAAACAAATTCTTTTTGAGTAATATTTATATTTAAATTTTTTAAAATAATTTTATTTCAATAAGATATACTTAAGTTTTCTATTTTCATAAAATGCTTTTATATAAAAAGTAGTTTTTTTATAATATTAAAATTTTGCTTTTTGTAAAATTGAAAATTTATTGTGTAATTTTAAAATTTAGTAAATAAAAAATAATATATTATAAAATTATTTTTAACATCTGTAATTACTAAAAAAGTTATTTCTAAAATTTTCATATTTTCAATCTATAATTGCTTCTCTTGCTTTAGAAGTTAAATTTAATAAAAATTCAAGATTATGAAGACTTAGTAAAGTTCAGCCCAAAATTTCTCATACATGAAATAAATGTCTTAAGTATCATAGTGAATAATTTTTTGAAACGATAGTTTCTAGTCATTTTGTAGTAGGAATTGTTCAATTATCTTTGATATATTTTTCATTTGTAATTCTAATATTTCATATTGAAGAAAAAGCTATACCATGCCGTCCTAATCTAGTAGGTAAGACACAATCAAAAACATCAATTCATCTATAAATTCATTCAATTAAATCTTCTGGTTTACCAAGTCACATAAGATAATGAAGTTTGTTTTTTGGTAAAATTGGTCAAATTAAATCTAAAATACGAATAAAATCTTCTTTTGATTCTCATACACTTAATCATCAAATTGCTATTCATTGAGTATCTAAATCTCATAAAAATTTTGTTGATTCTATTCTTAAGTCATCGTAAATTACTCATTGAATAATAGGGAAATATGCTTGAGGATATTTTCAATTTTTTTTCCTGATTTTTTGTAATTTTTGATGTTCTTTAAGACAACGAATTGCCCATCTAGAAGTACGATCCATGGCTTGTTTTGCATAAGAATGTCATGAATCTCAAGGAGCACATTCATCAAAAGCCATAATAATATCTGCTCATATTTTTTCTTGTATTTGAATTGCTTTTTCTGGAGTAAAAAAATGTTTACTTCAATCTTTATAAGAACGAAATTCAACTCAATCTTCTGTAATTTTTACAAGAGATTTTTTATTTTTAAATCAACTTGATGCAGTTTGTCATAAAGAAAATACTTGAAATCAACCACTATCTGTAAGTACTGGAAAATTTATTCACATAAATTTATGAATTCATCAAAATTGTTCTATCAAATTTTCTCATGGATTTAAATAAAGATGATAAGTGTTTGATAAAATTATTTGTGATCAAATTTCTGTAATTTGATCTTTTGTAATTCACTTTATAGTAGCTTGTGTACCGACAGGCATAAAAGTAGGAGTTTTTATTTCTCAATGTGAGGTTTTAAAAATTCCAGCCCTAGCTAAAGAATCTTGTCATTTTATTTTAAATTCAAACAAAGTTTTTTTGGTTAAGTATTAATATATCTAATCAAATTTAGTTTTTACTAATATAATTTTTATTTTTGCTTTAAAATATATTGGTTCACTTTGTGAATATTGATTAATTTTTTTTGGGTATAAAATAATATCAAATTGGTCATTTTACTTTTAAAATAGACAATTGCAACTGTTCTTCATCAACTTCTCAATTAAGAGAAAATAAATCTTGAATTTTAATTTTTGATTTTGTAAGAAATTGAATTGCATTGGTCATAGCTTGTCACATACTACTTACCATACATCCTTCTGGCGCAACATTAAAAAATAAATCTGTTTGTTTTTCTGATTGAATTATTGCTTCACCGACATAAGCAGGTAATTCTCATTGTGGTTTTATATTAGGTAAAAGAGAAGTCGATTTTTTTAAAACTTTATTTACTTTATGAGGAATTGAAATATTCGTAGCATTATATAATGGGTTAACTAAAAATTTTCTAAAGAAAAATTTAGCAAATTTTATTATTTTAATTGATTTTTTATTTTCTTTAATTTTTTTATTTTTAGGTTCCGTGTTTTCTAATTTTTTTATTTCATCATTTAGATTAATTAAATTATATTCCATTAATAATTCTATATATAACCAAATTGGTGAATAATCTAATTCAAATGAATTAAATCAAATAGAATCAATTATTGATCTAAAAATATCTTCTATTTGAGCGCCTCTCATATAAGCCTCTCACTCAATATATATTTTTATTCTTTTATTTTTTAAATTTTCATTTTTATTTATATTATTTTCTTTTGTATATAATTTGTCCCATTTTTTTACAAAACTTTTTAAAATTTTTGTAATTCAATGATTATTATATAATCAATAAGTAAAATATTTAATTCAATAATTCAAAGGAAAACAATTATTTAAAATATTTAATAAAAATTTATTTTTACAGCTAGGTTTAAAATTTTCGATTATTGAATATATTTGTTTTTTTAAATTAAGATAATCATTATAATAATCATTAAATTCCTTTTCATTTTCACATAAAGATCCCTTAAAAAGAATCGTATGGAAAATACCATGTAAAATTGCTCCTTCAAAAGCAAGTAACAAAGAATATTCTTCAATGCCAACATTATATCAGTTTGTTTCTTTTGCAACAAGAAGTTTTAATTTATCTTCATATTCAGTATTTTTTATAAGATCATAAATAAAAAGTTTATGTTGTTCAAAATATTGTCATTGTCTACATGGGCCATCTCATTTATTATCAAAAATTAAAATTCTTGTTTTTGTTTTAACCAATGGATCATTATTTGCTTTTTTTTGTTTAAAATCTTCAAGAGCATATACGATATCGGCAAAAACTCAAGCCAAAGGAGCACAAACAGAATCTCAAACAAATTTTCTTCAAAATCTAATTTTATTTTCTAAATTGTAAGAAAGATCGTCATAATTATCAATAACAGTAATTCAAGAAGATTTTAATGCTGAAGTTAATGCTCTGTTGTCATGTAATGTTGGAAAATATACAACATCTGTTTCTTTATTTATTTCTTCAACTCAAATATCATCAATTTTTTTTATATTAAATTTATTTTTAACATCTTTTGATAATTTTTTTGTTATTTGATTTACATGTGTATTTATCCTATTTTCAAGATGTGCAAGCTCTTTTATCATTGCATCAGATTGTATAAAAAGACTAGGAATATTTTTTGTAATATTATTAATTGTTGGTGTTATTACTGAATCTGGACCACATCTAAAAGTTGAGACTTGTACAATAGAAATTGTAGTATCAGTTAAGTTTTTTTCAATTTTTTTAATTGATTCAGCTAAACTTTTGTTAACAAGAATAGAATGTAAAGTTTTATTTGCAACAGCATTTATTTTTGTAATTAAATCGTGAGGATTTCTCCAATAAACATAACTATAATTTTTGTCTAAACAGGCATCAAAAGCATAAGAAGGCAAAGCAATAATTCATTTATCTTTTAATAATTTGCCTGTATGACTATCATATATTCATGGATTTAAAATATATTCTCTAGCACAAACTATAGAGATATTTAATTTATTTTCAATAGCATATTTTACATATTTATTAGCCAACTGTGCAATTTTTGTTTTAAGTTTGCTGTTTTGTTCTATTCAAAATACAACTGCTTTTTCAAGCTCATTAATAGAAATTGATTTATTATAAAATTTAAAAATATCTTGTGCTTTATTATAAAGCTCAAAAGCTATATCAAAAGAATTTATATCTTTAAAATTAAGTTCTAATGAAGAAAATCTTGCTTTCGGATTATTAATTTTAGCATTATTAATTGCAATTGCAACTCAGCCTTGATTTGTAGAACAGGTTTTACCTAAACTTAAATTTTTTGTTGGTAAAAAAATAATTTGAGGTGAAACTATTATTCAATGATCTTCATTTGCTAATCTAGTAAATTGTCCTACAGCACCAATTAATGGAGCACATACATCTACTTTAAAATGTGGTTGTCATTCCAAAATATCTTTTTCTGTAATATTATCAACAAAAACCGGAATTCAAATATTTTCAAATATTTTTGCTAAGAAAAAGGCCCATTCAGATAATGCAAAACTTCTAGGAATAATAAGTCTATTTTTTGCTGATGATTTTGGCATATTTGAATCAATAAATTTCCATATTTCATTGTAAGAATCAGGAATTTGTTCTTTTTTTTCATTTGATAGTTCATTTACAGCTGTACATCAACCAAGTAAAATTGTAAGATTTTTTTCATTAAATTGCGTTGTAAGCATAGTCCTTGCACAACTTGCTTTTTTGTCTCCACAAGCAGCTCAATGACAATAAAAAATTGTTTTTTCAAAATTAACATTAATAAAATCATTAAGATTACACTTATTTTGAATAATTTGAGAACTTGTATCTTTTTGTGTTATTGTCCTAATTAATCAAATACAAGCACGATGACCTGGAATAGGAGGAACTAAACAATACATTTTTGAAAATTTTTGAATTCTATGCGTAACTGCAAGAGGAAGGGGATCGCTTAACATTGTTTGTCAATGTAAAAGCACAACAGCATTTTTTGGAAATTCTATTTGATTCCAAAGAGTACGAGCCATATTTTCAACAATAGCAAAATTACATGATGCAAGTATTTCACTTTTATTAAATCATTTTGCTTGCATTTTTTTTGCATTTTCCATTAAAAAAACTGCGCAAGTCGCATTAATTTCATATGCTTTTTTTGATTCCAAAGCTAAGTCACAAGCTTCTTTAATAGAAGATATTCAAAATAAAGTTTTAAGAGTATCCATAAGACTTCAAGTTCAAGCAGAACATTTAATATTCATTACATTATCAAATAAATCTTCTTTAACTAGATCAATAATAGAAATTTTTGTATCTTCTCATCAAATATCAACAAGAACACAATATTTATTATTAATATCATTAAATTCTTTTATATGATTTTTTACATAATTAATACTTCATCTTGCATGTGCATAATTTTCTACAAGAACAAATATTCTGTCTTGCAAAGAAGGATAAACTTTTTCTAGTACTTTTTGTACTTGATATCTTCAACTTCAAGTAAGTCAAATATGTTGAATATTAAGAATGGAAGATTTTTTACTTAATTCAGAAAAAATATGTTTAATAGTCTGAACTGTATCACCATGATTATCATATGATTGTACAAAAAGAATTTTTTCTTCTAAATTACAAACAACTATTTTTGCCATAGTAGAACCTATATCAAGAGCAATATTTATAGGAGTATTTTCATCTATATTAAAATTATTAAATGAATAATTTTGTTCATTATTTATTCTTTTGTATAGACCCAAATTTTCATATTTTTCTTTTAATTCAGAAAAAGAAGGATATTCAATAAGTGTTTTTTCTTTACTAATTTTTATTGTTTGTTTTCTAAAATTTTTTCAAAGAAAAGAGGTTATATCTTCAATACCTTTTAATAAAAAAAATTCATCAAAGTCAATTTTATTTACGCCAATTAAATTTAAATAATCTTTTGCACAATCTTGCATATATTTCCATAAAAAAACTCGTCAAGTTAATATAACTTTTTCAACTTTTATCATTTTTTTACAAGCCTTTAAAATTTCTGATTTCATAGTTACTGCCAAAGCATGATCCAAAGGAATACCTTGATTTTTATCAGAAATTGTTGCAGAAGAACTAAAAACTCCACATCTATCAGCTCTTACTGGAACTTTTTTTCTTTTTTCTTTTCATTTTTTACCAAGATAATCACATAAAAGATTATCTACATCTTCTAAATCCAGATCTAGTTTTTCAAGAATTCTTCTTAAATTAATTCATGATCAAGCTCCACATTTTGGATTGGTAATTAAAATATCGTTAATAAGTGCTCAATTTTTATCTACCGCAATTATATTATATCAAGAAGCCGAAAGTTCAATAATACCAACAGAAATTCATTCTTTTTTTGCAATTTGTTGAGCCTCAAATCACATAGCTGCAGATGATAAAATAACTTCTCATCAATAAATATTTTTTACTATATCTCATAACTTACCAGTAATAATTTTTTCTTTATTTTTTAAGTTTTCTGGTATTAAATTTTCAATTTTATCGTTATTTTTAATTACATTCGTTTTGTCTCATTCTTTAATTGTTATATGCTCTATTCAAGCATCAATAAAAATATTCATATATTTTTTTAATTTAAAAAACATTAATAAAATAGATAATAAGTATTTTTTTGATACTTATTATGAATAAATTATATTCTATACCAAACCAAATTGATTGAAATTGATTAATGTTTACAAAAATTGTGAGTCAGCCTATTTTAAGGGATTTTAAATTTCAAATTTAGAAAAACTAATTTTGTTTAGGTATATAAAATTATTTATAATCTTGTAATTCTGGATTTTTTAATTTCTGCAATATAAAATATTTATTTTTTTTAAAAATACAAGAAATTTATATAAAAATAGTTTTTTGACTTTTAATTTTATTAAATATAATAATTTTATTAATTTTAATAATATTAAATATGGAAAATATATATATATTTGATTGACTTTCAAAACAAGAAATAGCTTATTTTTTATTAATGTGACAAAATAAAGTTTTTAAAAAATGAGAGATTATAATTAAAGAATGAGAATCTTCTAATAATCAAGCTTATGTTATAAAATCATGATCTGTTAATATTTCTAAATTATGACAATATATAACTAATCTTAAATCATGAGATATATTTTGAGAATTAGCTCTTATAGTAGATGAGCCTAGATTTGCTACGGTTACAGCTCATGAAGACACAGAAGTTTTAATTTTTATTAAAGATGATTTTTTAATGCTTTGCCAAAAATCTGCAAAATATGAAGAAATTAAAAATAAAATTTTATCTCGTATTAAAGATAATTTTTATAGAAATGATTAAAATAAAAATAAAATTATATTTATTTACTTTTAATATTTAAATTATATTTTATGAAATCACAAATTTTTGAAACAAATTGATGAAGTATTTTTGCTCCAATTAAATATATAATAAAAATTATAGCAATTATTGTTATAATAATATTTTTATTACCTTTAATTTTTGGTTTTTTTGGTACAGTTTGAGCATGAGAAAGATGAGTTTTATTAAGATTTTGAGCTGTACAAGATAAAATATTTAATGAATGATTATATTTTAAATTTCCTTATATAGATTCTGTTGTAATAATTGATACAAAAATCCAAAAAGAACAAACTGTATCAGATTCTGCATCCAAAGATTTACAAACTGTAAACACAGTCGTTGCTTTAAATTTTCATATTAAACCAGAAAAAGTAGCATATATTTATCAAAATGTTTGAATAAATTATAAAGAAAGAATTATAGATCCTGCTATACAAGAATCTGTAAAAGCTTCTACTGCGAAATTTACAGCAGATCAATTAATTACATCTAGAGAGGCAGTAAGAGAAGAAATTAAAAAATTATTAAAATTAAAATTAGAATCTTTATGAATTATTGTTAATGATATAAATATAGTAAATTTTAATTTTTCTCCATCTTTTAATAAAGCAATCGAAGAAAAAGTAACAGCTGAACAAGAAGCATTAGCAGCAAAAAATAAACTTGAAAGAATTAAATTTGAAGCAGATCAACGTATTGCAGAAGCAAAATGAAAAGCAGAAGCTATCAGAGTTGAATCTGAAGCACTAAAATCTAATCCTGAAGTTTTACAATTAAGGGCGTTAGAAAAGTGGAATTGAATATTGCCTCAAGTGACAAGTGGTGCTGTCCCATTTATTAATGTATGAAATATTTGAAAATAACTTTTTATGATTTATTTTGATTTTTTCTTTGGTTAATGATATTTATAATTTTATCATATATATTTTTATGTTTTTTACTTAAATCTATGATAGAATAATTCATTATTACAATCATTTTAGAATCTTCTAGCGCTTTTACTGAGGCCATTCTTTTATTAGCAATTCCATCTATATGAAAAATAGCCATTTCTCAAACCATTTCTCAAATTTTAATATATCATAATATTTGTTCTCATTCACTTCTTGATCTATATACTTTTAAACTTCAAGATTTAAGAATATAAAAAGCAACTGGTTCATCTCATTCTTGAAATAAAATATCTCAAGCTTTTAAAAATCTTTGTTGACAAAAAAGTTCAAGATTATTTTTTTCTTCGTTATTTAAAGAATCAAAAAGAGTAATTCATTCAAACATAATTTAATTTAAAAATATAAAATAAAAAACATTAAATTTTTTATATAATATAGATTTATGAAATTTTGTAAAATAATTTTCTTTGAGTCCGGACTTGAGTCCGGACTCAAGCAAATTTAATTTGATAAAAAAATATTTTTTTATATATTAGGTTTGTTTTATATTTTATGAATATTTAAATAATTAAATATTTTTATGTCTTTTATTCATCTTCATGTACATACAAATTATTCAATATTAGAATGACTTGGTAAACCAAAAGATTTTGTAAAAAAAGCAAAAGAACTTGGTATGAAAGCCATTGCCATTACAGATAATTGAAATTTATATTGAGCTTTTGAATTTTATAAAGCATGTAAAGAAAATTGAATTAATCCTATCATAGGACTTGAATCATCAATTTCAAAAAAATGAATTATTAATAATAAAGATAAAGATAATGAATTTTTTCAAATTGTACTTCTTGCAAAAAATATTAATTGATATAAAAATTTAATTAATTTAGTTACGGTTTCATATTTAGAATGATTTTACTATAAGCCACGTATAGATTTTGATATTCTTAAAAAATATTCATGAGATCTTATTTGATTGTCTTGATCTTATTTATGAGAGATACCTCAGCATATTTCTACTGGTAAAAAAGAAGATTTTATTTTAGAAAGAATTTGATATTATCAAGAATTATTTTGAAAAGAAGATTTTTATTTAGAAATTCAAGAACATCCAGATAGACAAAATCAATCTCAAATAAATGAGTATATTTTAAATTTATCAAAAAAACATTCATTTAAAATTGTAGCTACAAATGATTGTTATTATATAAATAAGTCTGATAATGAAGCACAAGATTTATTATTTTGTATTTGAGATGGTAGAGCATTAGATGATCCAGATCGTCCAACTTTAATAGATTGAGATTATTCATTAAGGCCAAAAGAAGAAATGGAAGAATTATTTTCTTATTCTCAAAATGCTATCAAAAATACATTAGAAATTAATCAAAAAATTAATATTGAAATTCCATACTGAAAATTACTTTTGCCAAATTTTGAATTACAAGAAAACGAAAAAAATATTTTATTAAATTATAGAAATCATATTAAAAATGATAAGAATTTACAAATATTAAGTGAAGAAGAGTGGTTTTTGAGATATTTATGTATAAATTGATTAAATTTTCGTTATGATTTTTGATTTGATCAAAATACGATATTTGAATTTATAAAAAAAATTAAAATAAAAGATTTAGATAAACAATTATCTGAAATGTCTTTTGATGAACTGAAAGAATTATCAAAATCTTATTATACAAAAGAAAAACATAAAATTATTTCTAATTTAAAAATAGATCAACAACAAATTGTAGAAAGAATGGAATATGAATTAACTGTAGTAAATTTAATGTGATTTAATTGATATTTTATAATAGTTGCTGATTTTATTAATTGGGCCAAACAAAATAATATACCAGTATGACCAGGCAGATGATCTGTGGCTGGTTGATTAATGGCTTTTTTATCTTCAATTACAGATATAGATCCACTTAAATATTGATTACTTTTTGAAAGATTTTTAAATCCAGCTCGTGTAACAATGCCAGATATAGATGTTGATTTTAGTGATGAATGAAGATCAAAGGTAATTGATTATGTAAAAAATAAATACTGACATGATCATGTAGCTCAGATTTGTACATTTGGTACAATGGCAGCTAGAGCAGCAGTAAAAGATATATGAAGAGTATTATGAGTTTCGTTTTCTGAAATGAATGATTTAGCAAAATTAATTCCAGCTAGACCTTGAATAAAAATAAAAGATGCATTAGAAGAAAGTACAGAATTTAAAAATATTTATAATAGTGATGAAAAATATAAAAAGATTATAGATAATGCAATTAAACTAGAATGATCAGTAAGACAACTTTGAGTTCATGCTTGTGCTGTAATTATTGCTCCAGAAAAAATTACAAATTTTTGTCCTTTGCAAAATCCTCCAAAAGATAATAAAACAATAGTAACACAATTATCTCAATATCCAATAGAAGATTTATGATTACTTAAAATGGATTTTTTATGATTAAGGAATCTTACTATTATAAAAAGATGTTTAGTTATTATAAATAAAAATCATAATAAAAATATTGATTTATTAAAAATTAGTTATGAAGATAAAAAAACATTTAAGACTTTTAGTGAATGAGATACTACTTGAGTATTTCAGTTTGAATCAAATTGAATGAAAAAATATTTAAAATTATTAAAGCCAAATACTTTTGAAGATATAATAGCAATGGTTGC
>CAYUQQ010000011.1:0-15574 GCA_964446905.1 uncultured Candidatus Peribacteria bacterium | reverse complement strand
ATAAACAAAAAAATGAAAAAATATTGGCAGTAAAAAATAATTTTAAAAAAATTAATGAATATATTAATATACAAATGACTTGAGCAACTACTGATATTACTAGATGATTGGAATGAAATATAAATAAATTAAAATTAGAAAATAGATTTTTATGAAAAGAAATAAATCAAATAATAAAAGAGTGACGCTCCAATAAATAAAAATATATTATAACAACTAATAATTATTAATATGAATAATTTTACTCAAAAATTTTGAAATAAACCAATTATAGGTATGATACATGTTTGAGCTTTGCCATGAACTCCAAAAAGTGATAATAATATGAAAAAAATATTAGAAAAAGTTAAGCATGAAGCTAATATTTATAAAAAATATTGATTAGATTCTGTAATGATTGAAAATATGCATGATACTCCATATATGAATAAAGTGATTTGATCAGAAATTACGGCAACTATGACTGCAACATGACTAGAAGTAAGAAAAATTTTAGATACAATTCCACTTTGAATCCAAATACTTGCAGCTGGCAATAAAGAAGCACTAGCAGTTGCAAAAGCCTGTGACTTAGACTTTATAAGAGCTGAAGGATTTGTGTTTGGACATGTGGCTGATGAATGATATATTGAATCATGCGCTTGAGAACTTCTAAGATATAGAAAATATATTTGAGCTGAGAATATAATGATTTTTACAGATATAAAGAAAAAACACAGCTCACACGCAATAACAAATGACGTAAGTATATGAGAGACAGCCCATGCAGCAGAATTTTTTATGAGCAATTGAGTTATAGTGACTTGAGTTGCGACATGATCAGAAGCAAACTTGGAGGAAATAGAACAAGTTAAAAAATCAGTTCATATTCCAGTATTAGTATGATCTTGAGTTAATTATGATAATCTAGAAAATTATATGAAATCAAGTGATTGAATAATAATTGGATCACATTTTAAGGAAAATGGTTACTGGGAAAATGAAATTGATGAAAAAAAAGTAGAAGAATTTATGAAAAAAGTAAAATATTTAAGATAAAATGATATAATCAATTAAAATAGTATGAGTCAAAAAAAATTTTACATCTTAACTTTAAAATTATGCAAACATTAGAATCTAAAGATTTAAAAACATCGCATGATGCAAATGGGAACAAAATACTTCCTTCATCTTCAAGTAGTTCTAGTATTACATTAAACAAGATACTTTTAAAAGAAGAAGAGATAGAAGCAAATAAAGATAAATTAGATTTAAAACCAAATATAGATTTTGTTTCGAAAAATATAGAAAAGTATGAAGCAGGCCTAGAAAAAATATTAGGAAGAATCCCATGTCAAGATACAGAAACATGGAGTCAGCAAATATCTTTTAATGGAATTAAAGATATAGTTTGTCCTCAGGTTTTACCAGAAGAATGCAGGAAAATTCTTGCTCATATGCCAAAATCTTTGATTGAATTATCAAAATTACAAACTGTTGATTATCACACATTCGGTAATGTTCGTGTAATTCCAGTTCCTTGATTTGATGATCAAGGAAATTTTGATTCGAGTAAAGTTCAATTAGTTCCAGTAAGTGAATTTCCAAGAGAAGGAGATCATCCATCAAGAATTTTAGTTGGAGTATCAATAGGAAATAAAATCTTTCCAACTCCAATTCCAAAAACTGTATCGGAAGATAAAAGAGCTACTTATTTATATCAAGTTCACGTTCTTTTACATGAGTTTTTTCATACAATTGATTATCCAAGAAGAAATCCTAAAGAAAGAGCTAAAATCAGATTAGAATTTGATTGACAACAATTTACTTTTCAGGATTGGTGGACAGATTTTGAAGAACTTATTTTATCTGGAAATGAACCACGATGTATCTCTAGTTATGCAAATACTTATTTTGATGATTTAAATGAAAAAACAAAAAAAGAAGATTATGACAAATTTACTCGTGCAATTGCAGAACAAATTTGTGAAACATTTGTAGCTTATCAGCTTAATATAATCTCAAATGATGAGTGATGGACAAGTTTCAAAGATCACAATTTTGGTAATATCTCACAACTAACAAAATTTACAAGACAAGAATCTCAAAGTGCTAATTTAAAATGGATACTTATGGATAAACTTTGTCGTGCTAGTGTAGTTAAGTAAAATGAAAAATAAGGAATTTTAAATGATTTTTTATAAAAAAGAAAAAAATCAAATTTAGGAAAACTAATTTTATTTAGGTATAAAATATATTATAATAATTAATAATTATTCCGTATTTACTTAATAATACTATATGAAACAAAAAATAATTTTAGCTTCTGGATCTCCTCGCAGAAAAGATCTTCTTACTCAAATTTGACTTGATTTTAAAATAATACCTTCTTTGTATGAAGAAGATATGACTATAAAAATAAGTAATGCAAAATTAGTAAAAAAATTGGCTTATTGAAAAGCAAAAGATGTTGCAAAAAAACTTGATTCTTGAATTGTTATTTGAGTTGATACTTATGTTGTTTTTGATGGAAATAGATTATGAAAACCAAAAACTTCAAAGAAAGCAAAAAATTATCTTAAAATGATTTCTTGAAAAACTATAAAAGTATATTCTTGAATTTCAATTATTGATATAAAAAATAAGAAAGAGGTTTTTGATTATGAAATTACAAAAGTAAAAATGAAAAAACTTAGTTCTAAAGAAATTGATTTATATATTAAGACATGAGAACCTATTGATAAAGCTTGAGCTTTTGGAATGCAATGAATTTGAGCAATTTTTATAGAAAAAATAGATGGTTGTTATTCAAATATAATTTGATTACCACTAAATAAACTTTATATAAATTTAAAAAAACTCTGAATTGATATATTATAAAAATAATTATTTTTAAATAAAGACTATAAAATAAATTTAATCAAAGCCACCTACTCTACAATTGTCCCAAAATTTTTACTACTTCAAATCTTGTCTATATCTTCTATTTTACATACAAAAATCGGAAGATTTTCATCTTTTGCAAGAGCAATTGCACTTTGGTCCATAATTTTTAATCATTTAGTAAGAGCTTCATTAAAATCTAGTTTTTCGTATTTTATAGCATCTTTAAATTTTATTGGATCTTTATCATAAACTCCATCTACTTTTGTTCATTTGACCAAAAAATCACAATCAAGCTCGAGAGCTCTAAGTACAGCAGCACTATCTGTAGTAAAATATGGATTTCAACTTCATGCTACAGATATTATAATTCTTCATTTATTTAAATGTTTTAGAGCTCTTCTTTTTATAAAAGGTTCTGCAACGCGAGGTATTTCCAAAGAAGACATAATTCTAACTTCTACTCAAAGTTTTTCTATAGCATCTCATATTGCAATACCATTCATTACAGTTGCAAGCATTCACATATAATCTCCAGAAACCCTATCTAGTCATTTATTAGCAAGAGATACTCATCTAAAAATATTTCATCATCAAATTACAATTACAATTTGTATTTTCTTTTTTTTAACTAAATATACAACTTTTTTTACCAAATTTTCCAAAAAATTTACATCTATACCATGATCCTGTTTTCATTGTAAAGCTTCTCAAGAAAGTTTTAATAAAATACGACTAGGATTAGAAAAATTTTTCATAAATATTTTTGTTATAAATTAAATTAATTTAATCCTATAAAAAAATAAAAAAAAGCAATTTTTTAAATTTTTATAAGTTTACAAATAAAAAATCCCTCATTTATTTTTGATGGTAAAATTCTTATCGTCTTAGAAATTTCTTTATTAAATTTTTTCGAATTAAATTCAGTCATTCCCTTTCTTGCAAATTCAAAATTAATACAAATTTCTTCTACTTTAAAATTTTTATATTTATCTAAAATATAATCTATAATTTCCTCATTTTCTTCAGGAACAAGTGTACATGTTGAATAAATAAAAATTCATCATTTTTTAAGCAAATTTATTGTATTATCAATAATTTCTTTTTGGATTTTTTGTTTGTTTAAAATATTTTTTTCGGACCAAAATCAGTAAGTTTTTTCATTATTTAAATCTATTCTTCATTCTGCACTACATGGTGCATCAAAAATAATTTTATCAAATGTTTCGTTTTTGAATAAGTTTTTTATTTTATTTGCATCTGTTTTTATGGCTTTTACATTTGTACATCATTGTAATTTAATATTGTAATTAAGTTTATCAAATCTAATCTGATTTTGTTCGCATGCTATAATTTCTCAACTATTTTCTAGTATTGCAGAAATTTGAGTAGTTTTTGATCATGGAGCGGCAGTTATATCAAGTACCTTATCTCATTTTTGCAATTCAAGCAAAGTAACTGGAATTTGACTTGTAATTCATTGAATATAAATTTTACCATCATAAAAAATTCTTGATCATTTCAAAAAATACTCATGCTTTTTATCTATAGTGTAAGTATTTTGAAGAAAATTTATTTTTTCAAAATCAATATTATTTTCTTTAAAAAAATCTTCAATTTCTTTTGGATTTGATTTAAGAGTATTTACCCTTAATGAAGTAATCCTTTTAAATTTAAATCAATTTAAAACTAATTTTAAATCCTCTAAATTATAAATTTCTTCTAATTTTTTTATAAAACTATTTGGAAGCATTAATTAAAATTAATTATAGAAATTTTATAAATCTTGAAAATAAGAGATAATAATTTTTTTAATATCATCTTTTTGTATTTTAGTCAAACTTCAAATTTTGTTATGTATTAATTGATTATTTACTGATGTAATTTTTCAAATTTTAATTATTGAATCTACAGCAAGATTATTATAATTATCTTTTTTTATAATATAATCATTTTTTAGTTTATTAGAAATTTTTGATGAAATAAACAATAAAATATAATCATCTAATTCAGATTTTAAAATTAAAGCAGGTCTTTTTTTAAAATCCAAATAGTCAGAAAATGGAAAATTAACCAAAACTATGTCTCAGAATTCTAAATTTTTAATATTTTTCATATAAATCAGGTTCTTCTCTTAAAAAATTAAAAGATTGATTATTTTTTAATAAAATAATACTTTCCAATAATGGCTTATATTGTTCAAAAATTTTCAATTTTTCATATTCGGCAATATTGATCAATACAGCTTTCGGCTTATTGTGTATTAATATATATTTTTCTGATCTAAGATCATTAATGTGTTTAGTTGCATTATTTCTTAAATCACTAATAGAAAGTAATTTATTTTGTATCATATTAAATTTAATATTAATATTAGATATAAATATAGTATTTTATTTCTTGTTTTTTGCAAATCAAATTGCAAAATTCAAATTTATATTATACTTTTTAGGAAGTTAAAATTATATAATTTATTTTAAAATGATTATAAAAAAAATTACAATCTGACCTTTGAGAGTAAATAATTATTTAGTTATTTGTGAAGAAACAAATAAAGCAGTTTTGATTGATGCTTGAGGAGATTTTGATATTACCACTAATTTAGCAAAAATAAATAATACTCAAATTATCTATGTTTTAAATACTCACTGACATTTAGATCATATTGCGTGAGATTATGATTTACAGAAAAATTTAAATGTAAAAATATTTTTACATAAATGAGATATTATTTATTTAAATAAAATTGAAGAACAAGCTAATTTTTTGTGAATGTATTGATATAATTGTCCAAAAATAGATAAATATTTGGAAGATTGACAAGAAATTAAATTGTGAAGTTTGAGTTTTAAAGTAATCCATACTCCTGGCCATAGTGAGTGATCCGTTTGTTTTTTAATAGGCAATATTTTATTTAGCTGAGATACTATTTTTAAAAATACTATATGAAGGACTGATCTTTTATGATGATCTTACAATAAGATTATTGACTCAATTACAAATAAATTATTTCAATTAGATGATGATATTATTGTATATCCTGGACACTGAAAAGAAACTACTATTTGAAATGAAAAAAACTCAAAACTAAACAATTTGTTTATAAAACTCATCTAAACTAATTTTCGGTATAATTGTAAAAAATGTGTGGTTGGAATGATTAATTTTTTATAGTTTATTTTAATAAAATAGGACTAATTCATAAGTAAAAAATCTCTAATGTTCAAGTGAATTATTCATTCATAGTTTTTTATTAGTATTTCATCCATTGAAACAACATATTTTAAATAATTATCTTTTATTTTTAATAGATTTCAAAATTCTCTATTTGCAACTTTTTCGTCTGCTATAAGATAGGAAACTTGTACATAGATTTTTTCATTTCATCTTTCTGCAATAAAATCTATTTCTAAATTTCACATACTTCAAATAGTTACAGAATATCCGTTAAGATGTAGCTGGTTATATACAAGATTTTTAAGTTTTCTTCATCATCAGATATCAAAGCTTGTATTGAAATAATTATTAAATCAAAGATCATTGAGATAATATTTTTTTTCTCATTCTAATATTTTTTTTCATTTTATATCATATCTTTGGCAAGAATGTATTATATATGTTTTTTCTAGGTAGTTAATATAGTTTCATAATGTATTTGTATTTGTGTTAATATTTAATCAGGTAAGTTTTTTTACTATTGAATTTAAAGAAAAAGGATTTCAGATGTTTGAGGCAAGATAGTCAAACATTTTTTCTAATAAATCAACATCTTTTATGTTATATTTTTTTACAATATCCTTTAAAATTATAGTGTCTTTTAATCATTTCAAATAATGTAATTTTGATTCTTCTTCCTGTAATTTATACATTTCTGGAATTCAAGTAGTGTTCATATAAGCAAGAAAATTAGTATTATTATTTTCTAATTCATAATATCAAAGATATTCAAGATATGAAAAAGGTAATATTTCAAAATCTATATATCTTCATGCCAGGTAAGTTGAAAGTTCTGATGATAGCAAATTAGCATTACTTCAAGTAATAAATATATCTACATCAAAATTATCGTCCGCTCTATATGAATTTAATAATTTCTCCCAGCCTTCTAATTCCTGAATTTCATCTAAAAAAATATAAAGTCTTCACTTTATTTTTTTTAATTTTATATATTCTTTTATAAAATTATTAAATTCATTAATTGTAAGAAATTTCATGTAGTCTATTTCTAGATTTATATAGATTATATTATTTTCATTTATTTTTTTTTCTTCAAATAAATAATTTATTATTTGTCTCATTATAAATGATTTTCCAACTCTTCTTTGTCAGATGATAACTTTAATAAGTTCAGGATTATCTAGATATTTAATTATTTTATTAAGATAAAAACTTCTTTTATATCAACTATTAGTAAGCATACTTATCAAAATTACGAATATAATGATTTTAGAAAGTATAATTATTAAAATTAATAAATCAAATTTACTTCTAGTAATATAATCTCATTTACTTAAAACTACTTTTCAGTTTCTATTTCTTTCATTTTTTTAATATAAAATTCATTAAAATCTCAATGTATTTTTTTTTGACAATCTTTATAAGCAACAGGTTCGTCACCAATGCCCAACATGAGCCATTTTGCTATATCTTGTTTTTGATCATCTGTTAACTCACAATAATCTACCAAAAAGCATTCTTTTAAACGATTTAATTTAAATAAAATATTTTTTTTTATTTTGTAATTGTTTTTCTAAAACTACTATATCAGAAACAATATTTTTTTCATGTTCTAAATAATCAAAATCTATTGAACAACCTAAATTTCTTAATTCTGATTCAATTTCTTCTGAATAAATTTCTTTTAATAATTGATTAAAATCACGGATATACCAAAAATTTTTCTTATTTTCTTCAAGATTTATTATAGTACCAAATTGCATAAGCCTCATTTTCTTAAGAAAATTTTTATACCAATACTCACCATATTCTTTATTAGTAAATCATTCTGGTATTATTTCAGATTCTCAATTAATAGAATCATCTTGTATACCAGCATTTTTATAAATTTCTAAAATATTTGTATCAAGATGATATGCCAAAATATTTAAAAAATTTTTATCTAGAAGATCTATAGAATGCCCCTTTTGAGATAGTATCATTTTAATAACATCTTGCTTTATGTTACTTTTAACACTTAATTCTTCTATATTAATTCATTTTTCATTCAACAATCGATTTATTTCTTTACTAAAACTTTGGCTTTCTTCTCTAATTTTTTTCCATAAATCAGAACAAATTTTTAAAGCCTTTCATACATGTTCTTTTTGAACATTTTGTATTTTAGAAGATTTTTCTTTTTGATTACTATTTTCAGGAAATAAATCTTCCAAAATAGCTTTTACTTCTTTTGTTTTTTCTAAAAATTTAGAACCAAGTGGATTTTTATTTTCTACCGGTAAGCATTTAAGATTATTAGACATAATTAATTTAAATTAAACTATAAAATATAAATTTACATCGAAGTATAAATTTAAGAAAAGAAATTAATTAATTTTAATGCTTTCAGCTATTACAAAAGCTACATTTTTATCAAGAGCATAAGGAATAATATTATCTTCTGTTGGATTTTGTACATAATTTGCAAGAGCCACAGCGGCATTTATTTTCATTTCATCTGTAATTTTTGATATTCTATTTTGTAAGGCTCATTTAAATATTCAAGGAAAAACAAGTACATTATTAATTTGATTTGGAAAATCAGATCTTCATGTTGCTACTATTCTAGCTCATCAAGCTTTTGCTTCTTCTGGCATAATTTCTGGAATTGGATTTGCCATCGCAAACACAATTGCATCTTTATTCATAATTGCAATATCTTCTTTTGTAATAGCATTAGCTACGCTAACTCAGATAAAAACATCTGCTTCAATAAGTGCATCGTGTATAGTTCAATTTTTATTTTCAAAATTTGTAATTTCAAGCATTTTAATTTTTTCTAAATTTAAATCAGCTCTATCCTTTGATACTATTCATTTACTATCACAAGCAATCATGTTTTTTATTCAATAAAGATGAAGAAGTTTTAAAATAGCTATTCATGCGGCTCAAAATCAATTTGAAACAACTTTAATTTCTTCAATTTTCTTTCAAGTAATTTTAAGAGCATTTATAAGTCAAGCCAAAACCACAATAGCAGTGCCATGTTGATCATCGTGAAACACTGGAATATCAAGCTCGTTTTTAAGTCTTTCTTCTATTTCAAAACATCTTGGAGCAGAAATATCTTCTAAATTTATTCATCAAAAAGTAGGAGAAATTGCTTTTACGATATTAATAATTTCTTCTGTATCTTTTGTGTTAAGTACTATAGGAAAAGCATTTACTCATCAAAATTCTTTAAATAAAATACATTTTCATTCCATTACAGGCAATCCTGCTTCTGGACCAATATCTCACAATCATAAAACTGCAGTTCAATCACTTATTACAGCAACTGTATTTGCTTTTAAAGTATACTTATAAACGTCTTCTTTATTATCTCTTATTTTCAAACAAGGTGCAGCAACTCATGGAGTATAAGCCAAACTTAAATCTTCTTTAGAATTTAATGAAATTTTTGATATTGTTTCAATTTTTCAATTTAATTGCTCGTGCAATTTTAAACTTTCTTCAAAATAATTCATAATTATTTAAATTATATAATAAAAACTTAATATATTTAAAAAAAGGATAAAATCAAATTTTTAAAATCAAACTAAAATCTAAATTTAAAATTATAAAATTGGCTTAAGTAAAAGATTTTTATAAAGAATAAATTTTTAAAAAAACTTTTTGTTTTTGATTTTTTTAGAAATTTTTCTATAATTGAGGAAATATAAAATAAATTAGTTTAATTTTTTAATATACAATTATTATGACTACAATAATAATAGATAAAAACAATACTTTGCCTGCTTTTCAGAAAATAATAAAACTTATTTCTATTTGAAAAAGACTAGAAGTAAAAGAAATTGAAAATGAAAATTATAATAATAAAATACAAAAAAAATTAGACAAAGCCATAAAAGAGTATGAAAAATGAGAATATACTACTTTGCTAAGTATAAAATAGCATGAAAAAAATTAATGTCACAAAAACTTTTTTAACAAAATTAGATAAACTAGAAAAGAAGAAGATATATTCATTATCTTCTTTTAAAAATGATATTAAAATATTTTTACAAAATGAATTAAGCCCAAAATTTAGAAAACATAAATTAAATTGATACAGCAAAGATGTATATTCTATAACTTTATGATACAATTTAAGAGCTTTATATTTTTTTATAAACAAAAAAGAAAATTGAGAAATAGAATATTTATTTTTTGATATTTGAGATCATAATAAAGTTTATTAAAAATTAAACTATACTAATTTGTTTAAATAATTCTCTTAAAATTTAAATAATTTTTTTACTAATAATCATATAAATAATTTTTTTCTGTTATTCCTTCTCGCATAAGAAAAAGAGACAACTAAACATTTATTTTTGATAATAAAGTTTTTTATAAATTATTAAAGCAACCTAGTATAAAATCTAAATTTAAAATTATAAAATTGGCTTAAGTAAAAGATTTTTATAAAGAATAAATTTTTAAAAAAACTTTTTGTTTTTGATTTTTTAGTATTCTATATTTATTTAATATTTCCTAAATTTGATATCAAAAATCATATTATAATTCAAGCTGTTTCTGTCCTTAAAATTCTTGATCAAAAATTTAAAAATGTAAAATTATTTTCTTCAAATTGAGTTAATTCATTTTCGTCCCATCATCATTCAGGTCAAACAAATAAATTTATTTTTTTCTTTTCACAAAAAATTTTTAAATTATTTTTTTTATTTTCTTTTGTATGAAGTACTATTTTTTCTCAAATTATTTTTTCTAAATTTAATTTATTTTCAAAAAATAAATTTGGCATTTTATTTCAATCACATTGTTCTAGGGATTCTTTTATAATAAATTTAAATCTTTCTTTTTTATTTTCATTTATTGATAATTTTTGACTTCTTTTTGAGTAAAAAAAATAAAAATTAGATATTCAAATGTCTATTCATGTTTCTAAAATATATTCTATTTTTTCATATTTATTTGGCATAGATTGATACAAATTTATTTCAATATTTAAATCTGATTTATTTTTAAAATTTTTTATAAAATTTAATTTTATTTCTTCTTTTTTAATATTTCATATTTTATAAATATATTCATTTCAATTTCAATTAAATAAAATAATCTCATCTCATATTTTTGATCTCAAAACATGTGAAATTTGATGAAAAAAATTTTTGTTTTGAATCAATATATTTGTTCAAAGATTTATATCAAAATAAAAACGTTGCATAATTATTATGTTTATATTTAATAAGAATTATTTTAAGTAAAAATTATATTTTTTATATACCTAATAAAAATTGGTTTTCGGTTTTTTTCTTTTTAAAAACCTTTTAAATTAGACTAGGTTTCGCTACCGCGAAACCGTCAAACAATTTTACTTGAGTATAACTGTAGAAAATATTTTTATTAAAACTTAAATCATTTTTTCAAATTCTTCCAAACTGATAATTTTTACTCAAAATTCTTGAGCTTTTTGCAGCTTATTTCAAGCTTCACTTCAAACAATTAAATAATCTAAATTTTTTGTAACAGAAGTTCTTGTTTCTCATCAATTTTCTTCAATTATTTTATGTATTTTATCTCGTGAAATATTAGGAAAACTTCATGTTACGCAAAATGATTTTCAATTTAAAACCATTGAAGAAAATTTTTCTTTTTCCTCTGGATAAATTATATCTAATTCATTTATTAATCTTACTACCAAATCTTTATATTCTTCAAAATAATAAACAATACTATGTGCTGCGACAGGTCAAATATCTTTAATTTGTTCTAATTCTTCTGTTTTTAAATTAAATATAGTATCCAAAATCGATCTTCAAGAAATAAAATTAGATAAAATTTTTCATGTTTTTTTTCAAACTTGTGGAATTCAAAGTGATACAAAAAAATTTTGTAATTGCATTGTGCGAGATTTTTGTATTTCATCAAAAATATTTTGGACTTTTTTATCTTTAAATCATTCAAGATTTAAAATTTCATTTTTATATTTTTCTAATTTATATATAGAAACAAAATCTGTAATAAATCATTTTTCTAAAAAAAGTTCTATTATTTTATCTCAAAGTCATTCAATATTAGCTCAATTTTTGGATACAAAAGAAATAAGCGAACCCAAAGTTTGAGCAGGACATGTTTTTTTATTTGGACAATATAAGGCAATTTTTCATTCATCTTTTTTTAATTTTGTTTCACAACTTGGACAAAATTCTGGGATAATTACTTCTTTTTCTTCTCAGGTTCTAACTTCTTTTATTACACTTATTATTTCTGGTATAACTTCTCCCGCTCTTATCACAAAAACTTCATCTCAAATACAAATATCTTTTTTTTGTAATTCATCATAATTATGAAGAGTGGCTCTAGATACTATAACTCAAGAAATGTTTACAGGATAAAGATGTGCTATAGGCGTAATAATTCATGTCCTTCATACACTATGTTCTATATCCAAAACTTTTGTTCTTACATTGATGGCAGGAAATTTATATGCTATAGAATGTCTTGGATGATGCTCTGTAGAACCAAGAATTTTCCATTTAGATAAATCGTTTAATTTAATTACCAATCAATCTGTTTCAAATTCATAATTTGGTTTATTTATTGTGATTTTTTCTATTTCATTTACGACTTCTTGTATATTTTTTGCTTCATAAAAATAAGGAGAAATACTAAATCAAAAAGACTTTAAAGTTTGAATTATTTCAAAATAAGTAGTTATTTTTTTCTGTAAATTATCAACTGTAAACTGTCAACTTTTTTCTAAATAAGGAAAACTATAAGCAAAAAATTTTAAGTTTCTAGACTTTGTAATATTATAATCAAGCTGTCTTAAGCTGCCACTAGCTGCATTTCTGGGATTAGCAAAAAGCTTTTCTCAGCTATTTTTTCTAGTTTCATTTAAATTTTTAAATTCATCAATCGGCATAATAATTTCTCAACGAATTTCAATTTCTTGTTCAATTTTAAAAGGAATTGTTTTTGGTATATTTTGAATTTGCAAAATATTTATTGTAACATCTTCTCATTCATCTCATTTTCATCTAGTAAGAGCGCGAGTTAATTTTCAATCTTTGTATGTAAGCGAAATTCCTAATCAATCAAATTTTAATTCAATAATATATCATTGATCCTCACCCCCAATCTCTCACTCCCAGTCCCTCTTGATAAAATAGAGAGGGGAGTTGGTTTCTTTTTTTAAAATGTTTCAGATGCGTTTATCAAATTCTAATATATCTTCTGAATTATATGTATTATCCAGAGATAACATTGGAGTTATATGAATTCATTTTTGAAATTGTTTACTTAAAAATACATCAATTTTTTGTGTAGGAGAATTTTTATCAAAAATATTAAATTTTTTTTCAAGATTTTTTAAAATTTTAAAAAGTTCATCATATTCTTTATCAGAAATAACAGGAGATTCATTATTATAATATAATTTATTATGTTCTCTAATTAATTCTTGCAATCATAAAATATCTTCTTTCTGTAAAGAATTTGAATTCATTAAATAATATTCAGATTTATTAATTATATCATTTAACATTTTAAATCGTGATTTAATTATATAAATATTTTCAATTTTTTATAGCATATATTTAATTCAAATAAAATTAAACAATACTTATATTTAGTACAAAATATTATATTTTAAATAATTTAAAATATAATAAAATCAAATTTACCTGGTATAATTATATAATATTCATTGATTTAAAAATACAAATCTTTTTATTGATTATAATAAAAACGAATTGATTCCTACAATTAAATTGTAAGATATACTATATTATACTATTTTAAGGGTTGTTTTAAAAAAATAAAAAATTTAAAATCAAATCTGATATGGTATATTTTGATAAAAAGAAATCCTCCTTCCATCTATTTTTATGGATTTGTTGCACTTGAAAAATTAATTTACTTGGAAAATAAGATATTTATAATATTTTGCTAATAAAATTATTTTAAGCGGCTAATTTTTGATTAACTTTATTTTCTCAATATAATTTATATTCTAATTCATTTATAGATTTAATTAATTGAGGCAATATTTGTTCATTTATTTCTTTGGATTTTTTCATAGCTTCAAAATTTCAAGTCATTCATATTTTAAGGTATTTTTCTCATTGATTATAGTAAATTGTATATATTTTTTCTTGAGTTTTTAATTTTAACATAGTTATCATATAATCATTAAAATATCTTCATTTTTCAGTATTTTTTAAAATAGTAAGAGCTGTTTTTAGTTTTTGTTTAGCTTCATCTTCGGTATGAATATTTTTTAATATTGTATTAAAATTATTTAATATTTTATCTTCGGATTTATGTAAATATACAAGATTTGATGCTGTTTTTTTATTTCATTTTAACTTATAATGCTGTATATTTTCTGCATAATTTTGAGCTCTTGTATTTGGATTTAATCATAATTTAGCTTGGGCTTCTTGAAATTTTACTTCTCATATTTTTGTATCTCCTATAAAAATAGTACTTTTATTAAAATTTTCACTAGTGTCTTCAATATTACTTTTAGCTAAAACATCTTCATTTTCTTTATTTTTACTAGCTGAATCAATATTATTAATTGTTTCTGAATTAATATTATGAATTATGTCTGAATAATATGATGGTCATAATAAAAATTTATGTTTTCATTTTTTAAATGGTAAATAATTTTCTAAAACTACTGGTTTTGTAGTTTTAGAATAATAAGGATCTAATACAAAAACAACTTCTTCATTATTTTTATTAACTGATTTTATTAAAACAGCTCTATGTCAATTTTTAGTTTTAATATATAAATCAAATAAATTGTCTTTTGAATTAATAATACTTGTTTTTAATAACTCATTATTTAAATAATAATTAGTTTTAGAAAGAGTATTTATTAAATCTTTAGCATGTCATCTTAATATAAATTCTCATTTTGGAGCAAGTTTAGATAAATTTTGACGAGCAGTTTTGGAACATAAATTTAAAGTTTTTCATTTTTCTTGTTTAAAAGACTTAATATTTATTAAATCTTTTTTACTTTCTTTTTTAATAACATCTATTTTTTTAGTATCTATAGTTTTAATTCAATTACTTATTTGTTTTGAAATATTTACCGCATCGTCTATTGAATCTGCAAAATAATAATTATGATTTAATCTTAATTTTTTATCATTAAATAAAATTTCTCCCGTTTTAGCTGATACTAATCTTCATTTTATTTCTTCCCATTTTAATTTAATTCACCAATTTTTTCTTACAAATTCTATTGGTCAAATTCATTTTTTATTAACTTCTTTAAGTTGTTCTAATTTTGGATTTATTGTAATCTGTTCTCAATTTTTTAAATTTTTTGTAATAGTTTCTGGTGGATTATAAATTTCTCAAGAAATTATATTTCTCACATTATCTGGGACATATACTCATGATTTATCAATAATATTTTTATAATCATATGTTGTTGTTTTAATAGGGGTATCTTTTATTTTACTATTTGTATTATTTACATTTGCAAAACCTTTATTTACTGTTCATGATAATCAAATAATTCAAGCAATTCATA
>CAYUQQ010000010.1:0-17033 GCA_964446905.1 uncultured Candidatus Peribacteria bacterium | reverse complement strand
ATTTTTTTCATTTTATTTTCTTTTATCGTGCTGTTTATATTTAATCATAAAAATTAAAATATGTCAATTATTTTATGAATAGATCCAGGTACAACAACAACTTGATTTGCTATCATAAAAAAAGATTTAAATAAATTAGAAATTTTGGATTATTGAATTATTGAAACAAAACCAAAAGAAAAACTCTCATTAAAATTAGTTGATCTTGGCAATGATTTAAAAAATATTTTTATTAAATATAGGCCAGATATTTTATCTATTGAAAAATTATTTTTTTTAAAAAATATAAAAACATGAATTGATGTTGCACATGCTAGATGAGTTATTATGTATATTGCAGCAAAAAAATGAATTAAAATAATTGAATTTACTCCATTACAAGTAAAAAAATGAATTTGTAGTAATTGAAATGCAACTAAAATTCAAGTACAAAATGCTCTTAAATTTATTTTAAAATTTGATAAAATACCAAGTCCAGACGATGCGGCAGATGCTCTAGCAATTGCTTATATCGCAAGTTTATATAATTTTACTTTATAATTTTTTAATAAAAAAATATGAAAATAATATTACTTTGACCTCCTGGATCAGGAAAATGAACAATAGCACAAATCTTAAGTCAAAAAACCTGATCTATTCACTTTTCTACTGGACAATTTTTTCGAAAAGCTTTGAAAGAAAAAATTAATTTGAGCGTTGATATAAATAAATATATTAATTCTTGAGATTTAATTCCAGACAATATTGTAAGAAATATTGTTGAAAATGAGTTAATACAAGAAAAATTTAAAAAATGATTTATTTTGGATTGATTTCCACGCACATTAGATCAGGCAAAAGATTTTGATTATTTTTTGAATAAAAAATGAATCCATCTTGATTTTGTGGCTAATTTAAGTATTTCTTTTAATATTATTATAAAAAGAATAGCCTCTAGAAGAACGTGTTCAAATCCTTCTTGTCAAGAAATCTATAATCTTTTACTTAAAGAATTAAATCCAAATCCAGATAATACTTGTAAAAGATGTGGCAATAAAGTTGTCCAAAGAGATGATGAAACAGAAGATGCTATAAAATTAAGACTAAAAATTTATAATCAAAAAACCGCTCCGCTTATAGATTTTTATAAACAAAAAGGAATTTTGATTAATTTTGATTCAGAAGATACAAAATGAACTGCAGAAGAGATTTTGAGTCCGGACTCAAAAAAATAAATTTTGAATTTTTAAAATTTTTTATATAATCCATTCACTTTTTTATAATTTAATTTAAATATTTATGAAAGAAAAAACTCTAGTATTATTAAAACCAGATGCTATTAATAGAGAATTATGTTGAGAAATTATTAGCAGATTTGAAAAAGCAGGTCTTAAAATTGTGGCCACAAAAATGGTAAAACCTACTAAAGAACATTATTTTAAACATTATGAAGAAATTGGTACAATGATAACTCGCAGATGACAAAAAGTTTTTGAAATAACATTAAACATGATGATGGAATGACCAGTAATTGCGATTGTTTTGGAATGATATGAAGTAGTTGAAGTAGTGAGAAAATTAGTATGAACAACAGAGCCGAAAGCAGCTTTGCCTGGTACTATAAGATGAGATTATGCTCATATTTGATTTAAATTATCAGATGAATTATGAATTTGAGTAAAAAACCTTGTTCATGCTTCTGGCAATACAGAAGAAGCAACAAAAGAAATAGCTTTATGGTTTACAGATGATGAAATAATGAAATATTAAATATTGAAATAATAATTTAACTGAAAAAAAAATTACATTATATCAAGTAAATTTAATTTTCTTAAATTTAAAATCCTTTAAAAAAACTAACCTAAATATAATACTAACATCAATCAATTTGATTTAAGTGTCACTAGTGTCCGGTAAAAAAAATTTGTCGGACAACATAATATGAATATAACAAACAGGACCGTTAGGTCCTGTTTTTGTTCTATAATATAATTTTGAGTTATCATGTAAATACAACATTCAATCAATTGGTTTCTATTCTGCCAAAAAATAAGTTTGATAGTTTTGTCCGACAGCATAAAGCAAATAAATATACAAAGAAATTATCTTGTTGGCAACAGCTTCAAATTCTACTTTTTATCCAGAACTAAAAAAAATACAAATTATTTAGTTGTATGAACAAATTCAATTCCTTCAGAAACCTGAATAATATCTGATAAAATTATTGCATTTTTTTGAGATAACTGAATGGAAAAATACAAAAAAGATTTAAGACTTGTAACCTATTATAACAAGAAGAAAGATAAGATCTAGAAGTATATAACCAATAATTTTACGCTTTCAGCTAAAACTATTGCTAATATTTATAAGGATAGTTGGCAGATTGAATTATTTTTTAAATGGATCAAACAAAATCTTAAAATAAAATCATTTCTATGAACTTCAAAAATGCTGTATTGAAACAAATATGGATTGCTATTATATATTATCTAATTCTTTGTTATTTAAAATTCAAAACAAGAATGGATTCTAACTTGCTTGAAATAACAAGAATGATACAAGAAGTTATATTTGAGAGAATATCTTTACTTCATATTATTAATATCCCTCTAGTTAAAATCACTAAAATCAAGAAAAAACACTCGACCCCCCCAATTATCATTGCTTTAAATATTTACCGGACAGCAGTGATTGAATGTTATAAAAGCCAGATAATAAAATCTGGCTTTTATAAAAATTTACTAAGCAAATTTATTCTATATTAAAAATATTTTCAACTTCAGATGATGTTTCAAGAGAATTTTTAAATTCATTTAATTTTTCTATTATATAATCTATAGCATCTCATAATTTTGGTTTTGTATTTTTTAATTTTTCAAATTTATCCAAAACAATATTTATTTGACTAACTTGAGTTTCAGATGATTTTCAAGAATTTTGTAATTTAATAAAAAATTTATCTAATGTTTTATCTAATAATTTTTGAGTTGAATTTGAAATTTTTATTTTTTTTATAATTTCTTTTTCTTTTATAATAGTAGGAAATTTATCTTCGATAATTGGTTTGTCTTTAATATTTTTGTCTTCATAATTTATATTTGTAACATTTTTGATATTATAATTTATTTTTACTACATTACTACAATAACGATTGTTATCTTGCATAATTGCACATACTCTATAAAAATTAACTCATTCTTTAGGATTTTCATCTATATAAGACGTAAAATCTATATCTGTAGAATATTTAATATATCAATCTTCTGGATAAACTGGATTTTCATTATTTGTAGAACGAACTACTTTATAATAAGTAAGAGTTCATGAATAAATTGTATCAACTCTATTCCAATTCATACTTACTTTATTATTTTCTAAAATAGCTTTAAAATTAAATTTATTATTAATAATAGGTTTATTATATTTTGATACTTCTACTGTTCAGTTAGCTAAAGAAAAAAATAAAAATAAAAATATAAAACTTATTGTTATAAAAAATGTTTTTTTCATAAAATAAAAATTATAAAATAAATGTAACAAAAGATTATCACAAAAAATTTTAAAATCAATTTTTTTGAATACTTTTTTTATACAAAAAATATTTATATTTTATATTTTAATTAAATTTAAATTAATTTAAGCCAAAAAAATGATTTAAAAAAAATTTTTATAAATAAATTTGCAATTTAAATATTTTTTCATAAAATAAACGCACTTTGTAATTTAAATTCCTCATAATTTAGCACTCCAATGGCAAAAGAAGATAAAATTGAAGTGGAGGGAGTTGTCATTAAAACCCTTCCATGAGCCATATTTGAAGTAAAACTATCCGAAGATTTTTGAGGGTGAGGTATTATTATTAGAGCATATATATCTTGAAAAATGAGAAAAAATTTTATTAATCTAATAGAAGGAGATTCTGTATTAGTAGAACTTACACCTTATGACTTATCTAAATGAAGAATTATTTTTAGAAAAAAATAATTAAAAGTTATTTATTAAAATTTAAATTTTATGAAAGTAAGATCATCTGTAAAAAAAATTTGTGATAAATGTATGATTATTAGAAGAAACCGTATAGTAAGAGTAATTTGTAAAAATCCAAAACATAAACAAAGACAATGATAAAAAATTTAAAAAAATTAATTTTTTTAAATTTTTTAATTTTATTTTAACTAAATAATAAATATAAATTTATGGCAAGAATTGCTTGAATTAACTTACCAAATTGAAAACATATAGAAATTGCTTTAACTCATATATTTTGAATATGAAGATCTTTATCAAACAAAATTTTATTATCTGTTTGAATCGAAAAAACAAGAAAGGCCGAATCATTAAATGAAGAAGAATTAGATAAAATAAGAGATGAGATTAAAAAACATATCATAATAGAATGAGATTTAAGAAGAGATATTTCTCAAAATATTAAAAGACTTCAAGAAATCGCATCTTATAGATGATCTCGTCATAAAAAGAAATTACCAGTAAGATGACAAAGAACAAAAACTAACTCTAGAACCAGAAAATGAAAAGCTACCTCTATCGCAAATAAGAAAAAATAAATTTATAATTTAATTTGTATTTATGGCTAAAGCAGTATTAAAAAGAGCAAAAAAAACAAGAAAAAATGTTCCTGAATGAATAGTTCATATTTTTGCACATTTTAATAATACACATGTTACAGTTTCCGATTTAGAATGAAAAGTTTTATGTTGGGCAACTTGATGAAGTTCTTGATTTAAATGAGCTAGAGAAGCTACGCCTTATGCTGCTCAAATAACATCTGAAAATGTTTGTAATAAAGCCAAAAGTATGCATTGATTAGAAAAAGTAAAATTATTTATTAAATGAATTTGAGTATGAAGAGAGCAGGCTATAAGATGAGTATCTAATACATGAATTGAAATATTATCTATTTTTGACCTTACTCCTGTACCACATAATGGTTGTAGAAAACAAAAAGTAAGAAAATTATAATAATTTAAAATTTAAAATTAAATAATTAAAATTTATGAAATATACTTGACCAAAATTAAAACTTTGCAGAAGAGAATCTATAAATCTTTTTTGAACAGAAAAATATGATTTATCTAAAAATCATAGAAAGTCTGTAAATCCATCTAAATTATGAAAAATGTCAGATTATGGTTTACAACTTAGAAAAAAACAAGCTGCCAAAAGAATGTATTTTCTTACAGAAAAACAATTTTTTTCTTATTACAAAAAAGCTACAAAAATGTCTGGTATATTATGAGAAAACATGTTAACACTTCTTGAATTAAGATTAGATAATATTGTTTTTAAATCTAATTTTGCTCGTACAATAATGCAAGCTAGACAATTTGTAAATCATTGACATTTTCTAGTAAATTGAAAAAAAGTAAACATTCCTTCGTATTCTGTAAAAATTTGAGACGTTATAGAACTTAAAGAAAAAATTAAAGATTCTGTTTTATATAAAACATTAATTGAAGAATTTCAAGCATTTATTGAAAAAAATAAAAAATGAAATATTGCTTTTGTAAAATGGATGGATGTAGATGCTCAAAAATTAAAAATAACTATTAAAGAACTTCCTTCAAAAGAAGATTTTGATAAAATAATAGATATTCAAAAAATTATAGAATTTTACTCTAAATAAAATTAATTAATTTTATTTTTTTAATTTTAGTATATGCATATTATACACAACACTATATGAATTCCTAAAATAACACATGAAAAAATTAATGTTAATGAGAGCATATTTATTATAAATCCATTACCTAATGGATATGGAATAACTATATGAAATTCTATACGCAGAGTTTTACTTTCTTCTATTCCATGAGCAAGAGTAACATGAATAAAAGCAAAATGAATATCTCATGAATATTCTACAATACCATGAATTAAAGATAGCGTATTAGATATAATGTTAAATTTAAAATGATTAATAATTGACAAAAATGATTCTTGAATAGAATGGGTTTCTTTAAAAAAGAATAAAGCATGAATAGTGACTGCATGAGATATTAAAACAAGTTCATCAATTAAAATTATTAATCCAGAACTATATATAACAGAAATAGATAAAAATTGATTAGAATTAAACTTGGAAATAAGAATTGAAAAATGAATATGATATTTTTCAATAGAAGAATTAAAAAAAAGAGAAGATGATGTACAAGTATTAATTATAGATGCTAATTTTTCTCCTGTATTAAATGTAAAATATGATATAAACACATGTCGTTTTTGAGATATTACCAACCTTGATTCTCTTGAATTATGTATTAAAACAAATTGAATTATATCTCCTAAAGACGCATTAACATTTTCTACAGATATGTTAAAATCATATTTTAGTATGTTTAATGAAGCATGATTACAAATAGAATGAGAGTTTATTTGAGATATTAAAAAACTTATAGAAAAAGAAAAAGCAGAAATTAAAGTAGAACTAGAAAAAGAAACATATACCCCTATAGAAATTATGTGACTTTCTCCTAGAACATTAAATGCTTTAGTAAATTGAGAAATATTGTCTATAGAACAGCTTACAAAATGTACAGAAGCTAAATTATCTTCTATAAAATGATTTGGGAAAAAAGCTATGACAGAAGTTAGGAAATCTTTAAAAGAAAGATGAGTAAAATTACTTTGAGATGATTAAATATTAAATATATTATTAATTAATAATTAAAAATGAGACATAAAGTTGAAAATAATTTGTCTTTTAGTAATAAAGACAAAGATCATGCAAAAGCAACATTAAGAAATTTAATAACAAGTTTTTTTGTTCATAAACATCTTGTTACAACTTTAAAAAAAGCAAAAGCATTATCTGTTTGTGTTGATAAGCTAATAAATGTTGTAAATACCAAAGATCAAATGAATGCTATAAGATTTGTTGGTAAATATGTTTTTACTAAAAAATCTTCTTTAGAATTATTTAGTAATATAGCCCCTAAATATAAAGACAAAAAATCATGATTTACAAGAATTACAGCTATTAAATATAGATTATGAGATAACGCAAAATTAGTTAAAATTGAATTAATTTAAATTTATTAATAAATCATTAATTTTATGAGGACAATTAATCCTAAACAAATAAACAATACTGAAAGAAAATGGTATATTGTTGATGCCGAAAGTCAAACTTTGGGAAGATTGGCTACAAAAATAGCCACGATTTTAAGATGAAAAAATAAGATAGATTTTGCCTCTCATGTTGATAATTGAGATTATGTTATAGTATTAAACGCTTGAAAATTTAAAACTACATGAAATAAAGAAAATGATAAAGTTTACTATAAACATTCTTGATATATTTGAAATTTAAAAACTACTACTTTATGAGATTTAAAAGCAAAAAAACCTACTACTGTTTTAAAATTAGCAATTAGTGGTATGTTACCAAAAAATAGATTAAAAAAAGATATGTTATCAAGATTAAAATTACAAATAGATAAAACCCACAAATTTGAAGCACAAAAACCAATTAATTTAGAAATATAATTTTAAACTTTAATAAAAATTTATGACTACAAAAAAATATATATATGCAATATGAAAAAGAAAAACTGCAGTGGCTCAAGTAAAACTTTTTGATTGAGAGTGAGATTCTTTAATTAATTGATTAAATTTTAGACAATACGTAAAAAGAAGTGATTTATTTAAAATTTTAATGTCTCCATTAAAATTATTAAATTCAGAAGAAAAATATTATTTTGAAGTAAAAGTACTTTGATCATGAGAAAGTGCTCAAATACAAGCTATAAAACTATGATTAGCTAGAGCATTAGCAAGACTTGATGAAAATGCAAAAAAATCATTAAGGTTAAATTGATTTTTAACTAGAGATTCTAGAAAAGTAGAAAGAAAGAAACCATGATTACATAAAGCACGCAAGGCCTCTCAATGGTCAAAACGTTAATTTTTAAATTTTAATTTATTTATAAAAAAAATATGCCTACAATTAATCAATTAATTAAACGTTCGAGAAAAAATCAAACCAAAAAAAGCAAATCTCCTGCTTTGCAATTTATTAAAAATTCTATCAAAAGAACTACGGTTCCTTTAGCTTGTCCACAAAAAAGATGAGTTTGTACAAAAGTATATACTACTACTCCAAAAAAACCAAATTCAGCTTTAAGAAAAGTTGCAAAAGTAAGATTAACAAATTGACAAGAAATTATAGCATATATTCCTTGAATTTGACATAATTTACAAGAACATTCTGTAGTTTTAGTAAGATGATGAAGAGTAAAAGATTTGCCATGAGTAAGATATCATATACTTAGATGAGTATTAGATACTCAATGAGTAGATAAAAGAATGAGAGGAAGAAGTCTTTATTGAGCAAAAAAACCAAAAGCAAAAAAATAATAATTTAATTTTTAATATTTAATTTTAAAAATGAGTACAAAAGGTTCTATAAATACAAGCATAAAAAATCAAACAATTCTTAAATTTGTTAATTATGTTATGGAAAGAGGCAAAAAATCTTTGGCATTGAAACTTATTAGCAATTCATTAGAACAAATTAGATTAAAATGATTTAAAAATCCAGAAGAAGTTTTTGAAAAAGCTATAGAAAATGTTATGCCAAAAATTGAAGTAAGACCAAAAAGAGTTGGATGATCTATTTTTCAAGTACCACAAGAAGTTAATTCAAAAAGACAATTTGCATTAGCTACTAGATGGATTTTAGCTTGATCACATCAAAAGTCTTGACAAAATTTTTCCAAAGCTTTAGCTCAAGAATTAATTGATGCTTTTCAAGAAACTTGAAGTGCATTTAAAAAGAAATTGGATGTATATAAAATGGCAGAATCAAACAAAGCTTTTGCACGTTTTGCAAATCATAAATAAAATATATAAAAATTTATATTTATAATTTTAAAAATTTATGGCACACAAAAAAGCCCAATGATCTACACAAAATGGTCGTGATTCAAATTCCAAAAGACTTGGAATTAAATTATTTTGATGAGAAAAATGAAATAAATTTTGGCCAGGAATTTGAACTGCAAAATGAAAAGATTTTACAATATTCGCCATAAAAGATGGTGTTGTTTATTTTACAGAAAAAAATAAGACAAGGTTTGATTGAAGTATACATAAAGATATTTATGTAAATATTAAAAATTAATTTTTAAAAAAAATAAGGTTAAACCTTATTTTTTTTAAAAGAATTATAAAAATAGCTATATTCAAAATTTTTATATATTAAATTACTATTTTTATAATCAGTATTTAATATTTTATAAATTATATCTAAATTAAAATTAATTAATAGTTTTGCAGTTCTAGTAATAAAAAATTTTTAAATTAAATAAAAAAATTGGAAATCAAATCTACTTGGATATATTAAAAAATTTTACTATATAATTTTAAAAAAGTGAGAATTTTAAAATATGCTATAAAAAATATTATTAGAAATAAATTTTTATCTTTTTCTGCTTTTTTAGTTTTATCATTAATGATATTTTTTATTAATATTTTAATTTTATCAAATTATACTACAAATTATTTAATAGAAAAAATAAATTCTAAACTTACTATTTCTATTTATCTTAAACAATGATACACAAACACTAATTCAGAAGTAATAGATTTAATTTTAAATATAAAATCTTTAAATAAAGATTTATGAGTAAAATATGTTTCATCTCAAGATGCTTTTTTGATTTTACAAGAACAAGATCCTGATCTAGCTAGTATTATAGAGCCAGACCAAGAAAATCCATTACCATCATCAATTTTTGTTGAAAAAATATGATTTAATGAATATGAAATTTTAGATTCAGTAATCAGTAAATATAAAAATATTATAGTATATGATGAAAATAAATCCAAAAAAAATATTATTGATTATAAAGCTCAATATGAAAGAATAAATTATGTTATAAAAATATTTAAATATATTCAATATTGAATATATTGTATAATTTGTTTTTTTGTGTTCGCTGTATTTATTATTATTTATAACACAATATGAAATTTTATATTTTTTTATAGAGAAGAGATAAAAATTACAAAATTAGTTTGATGAGATAATATTTTTATATATGGACCTTTTAGTTTACAATGATTGATTTATACTATAATATCGGCAATTATAAGTATAATAATATTTTTTTATATTATAAAAACTATTAATATTTATATGATTTCTGATTTTCCTAAATTTATTAATAATTTTATACAATTAAATTATAAATATTTTATAATAGAAATATTAATTTTATCTATAACCTGAATATTTAGTTGATTTTTATCATCAATTAGGTTTATTAATACCAAAAATTAAATTTTTATATAGAAAAAATTTTAACATAAGTAATAGTATTATTCCATTTATTTTCATTTCAAATATATAAATCTCAATTTCAACTTAAATCATAATTTTTTGATAATAATTCATATCAATCTGGATGAATAATTTGAATTTTATTATTGGTTCAGTTTACAATAAGTTTTATTTTATATATTTCATTTTTATTTAATTTTTTAAATAAAAAATTATTTTCATTATTAAATGAAATTTCATTTTTTCAAAATTTAAAATAAATATTATTAGCATTATTTAATAAATTTATTCATTTTATTCATATTTCTATAATAAATTTATCTTTTAAATTTAAACTAGATAAATCGTATTTTAAATATGTATTATTTGATTGAAAATTACGTTTAATTATTTTATTTGATAGATTTTTTATTCTGCTCTGAACTTCATTAATTTTATTACCAATTATCTTATTTCATAATTTTATATCTAATTTTAATTCATTTAAAGTTACATTTTCTAAATTTTTTTCAAGTATTATTTTACCTAGTGATATAACTCAACTACTTGTGCTAGGAAAAGTATTTCAATTTTTATCATATAAAAATATATCTCAATTATAATCAGCATATGCTAATAAATTATCATTTTGACATCAAAAATGAGCAAATAAAGAGGCTCATTTATTACATCTATTTTGTATAATATTATTTGTAGATATAGCAAAGGAATTAATATTTAAAGTTGGATTTAAAGATGTTCAAGTATTGTTTGTTCAAGATGTTATTTCTTGTGTAGCATTAGAATTTGTAGAATTTATGTCTCAGTTTATTTGTTCATCAGATCAAGATGTTTCAGAAACTCAATCACTAGAAGACTGAGGAGTTAATTTAATAGAAGATGGTGTTTTCATTTGAAGAGCAGCGTTTGTACCTAAAGCTATATTTACTTCTTTAGTCGCAGATTGTACTTGATTAACAAATCATGATCAAGATGAATATAATTGTATTTTTATTGTTCAAGTTCAAAATCATTCAATATTACTTAATTGAATAACTCAGGAACTACTAGAAATTGGAAAATTTACTGTTTTAGAATCTCATATAATTTGTACAAAATTTGCTCATTTATTTTCTATAATTAAATTAAGTAATCAAGTTGAAGTTTGTTCATATAAAGTAATATTTGGAATATATGAAGAATTTAAAGACAATAAAGGTTTTTTAATGTTTTCTGTTATTATTTCATCAAGGCTTCATGTATTAATTGGAATATCAGTATTTGTATCAGAATAATTTAACAAAATAGGATCTTCTCATAATTTAACTTCCATGTAAGTTTTTTTATTTTCAACTACAAATCATGATCAAGAAAAAATTGAATTAACTGAAGTAGTATATGGTATATTTTTTTGGTCTATTTTTTCTTCTACTTCTATTTTTCATTCAATTAATTTTATACTTCAACCACCATTTCATTCATTATTCATTCAAAATACAGTTCATCTCAAGGAAGCTGCCGCATTATCTGTTTCTAATTTAAATTCTGAGTCTTGTTCTAATTTTGGAGCCTTTACCCATATTTCTCATAAATTAAGAGTTAATAATACTTTTGTAACAATATTATCATTATTTTTATATTTTAAATCTGTAAAAACTAATTGAGTTTCTTTATTGTTGTCTCATATTGTTAATTCACTTCAATCTGATAAATACATATTTACAATTCATCATGTACTTACCTTTAATATGTCTCATTCTACAATTTCTCTAATTATAGTCGAATCATTTATTTTTATGCTTCAAGAATAAAAAACTATATTTCAAATTAATTTTAATTCATAAGGATTATATGGTAAATATTGTTCACTTCAATGAATTAAAAAATTTGGTCAACTGTATTCTTTTATAATTCAAGCAAGATCTTCTCAAGGAAAATCTCATTTTATATAAGCACTATATGATCATTTGTTGTTTAAAACAGTTGCAAATTGATAATTTAATTTATCTCAATTTGTTTTTGCGTATGCATAAAAATTATTACTTTGTGGATCAAGAGGTAAATAATTCATAAATTGTTTTGGAAAAGTATTTGCAGTAACAAATCAACTTACTCAGTATGATAAATCACGAGAATGAGAATATGTACCATTATTATCATAATATTGTTTATTTCAATTTGGTTCAGGATAGGTTTTGTTTACTTCATAATAAGAATTAATTGTATTTTGCAATGTATCAATATCCGCAATACGTTTTGTGTTGTATTGAGAAAGTTTATAGTTATGAGAATAAGTGACTCAAATAATTCAAATAGTTAAAGTTATTAATATTGTCATTATTATTTCGGCTAAACTAAAACCCAAATTTTGTTTTAAAGTTTTCATAAAAATAAAATATAAAATAATAAATTTTTATAAAGTTATTTTAGAATATTTTAAATTAAAAGTCAAAATTATGTTAAAAAAACATTATATTTATATAATTATTTTATATTATACCTAAAAATCAAATTGATAAATTTGCATTTATTGCATGCTAAATTTTAAAAGATTTTAAATTTAAGAAAATTAAACTTACTTATATGAAATAAAATTAAAATAAACTTGTTTGTCATAAAATATTTTGCTCGTCTTTATTTTTTTCTAAATATCACCACACTTTTTTTAAATCTTCTTTAAGATCAAATCAAATTATTTCTAAATCCAAATTTAATATTTTTTCTAAAAAATCTTTTAAATAAACCTTGGAAGAATTAATGTTATAAACTTCTTTTTCTCATAAAAAAATACTAATTCAATCTAATTGAAAATCTCATTTACCATAACTAGAAAATCAAATTCTTTTATTTTTAACAATTCTATCAATTAAATTTTTTAATTCATTTTCAGATTCAATTTCATTTATTTTAAATCATAAATTACTAAAATTTTTAATTTCTCAAATATATTTTTCTGGAATTAAAGATTTAAATTCAAATTTTTTAAATAATTCTATTACATTTTTATTTATTAACTCTTTTTTACTAAATAAATAATTACTTAATTCAAAATTTTTAAGATCTACAGAAACATATATAGTTGCTAGTTTTTTACTCAAAAAAGCTCTTTCTTTATTTTGTACTAATATTTCCTTTGTTTTTAAACTTAATTCATTTATGTGATTATAAATTTCTTCTAAATTTCAAAATTTATTTATAAGTTCTTCGGCTTTTTTTGGTCAAAATCATGGAATTCAAGGTATATTATCTGAACTATCTCAACAAATAGCAAGATAATCTACAATAAATTCTGGAGATACTACAAATTTTTCTATAGCTTCTTTTTTATGGAAAATTTTACGCTTCATTGTATCATAAATAGAAACATTGGTATCTATAAATTGATACAAATCTTTATCTCAACTTAAAATATAAATATCATTATTTTGATCTTTTTTTAATGTTTTTACAAGAGTTCAAATTATATCATCAGCTTCATATCATTCTTGTGAAATAGGTGTAATTTTAAATGTGTTTAACATTTCCAAAATTAGTTTTTCTTGTATTCTTAAATCATCTGGCATACGATCTCTAGTTCATTTATATTCAGGATAAAATTCTTCTCTAAAATTTTTTCATTTTGAATCTAGTACAAAAATTAAATTATCTGGTTTATCTTGTTCGTACCAAGAAATAATCATTTTGGTTAAACCAAAAACAGCATTTATAGGGGTGCCGTCTTTTAATGTAAATTTAGGTACGGCATAAAAAATACGATATATAAAATTATGTCAATCAATTATATAGATTTTATTTTTCATAAAAATTAAATTATAAAAGATTTTCTAAATTATAAATTTTTATATGTTTTATTCAGAATCTGATTCAAAAATCAATTTCATCCATAGAAATAATGTATTTTTTAAATATTTCAAGTTTATTTGAAATATTTGCATTTTTACTTTTTTCAAGTACTACCAAAGCCTAATTTTCATCTTTTGGAACTAAAATGATTTTCAAAATTATCGTATAATTTTTTGTCAACAATAAATTCTAATTCTGGAATATATTCTGTACCAAAATTTCATGAATTTATAAAATAAGGAAGAAATTCTAATTGAGCTAAACGACTATATTTTTCAATTTTTTTTAAATTTTTCGTAAAATTAAACAATTGTAATAAATATTCTCACCTGTAATCACTGTCTATTATAGCTGTAGAATTAGCTAACATTAAACCAATTTTAGAAGGCAAACTGCTTCTTGCAAAAATTTTTGCATGCCATCAAACTGGTAAATAGGTTTTTATTCAAGTTCATATTATTTCAAGAGAACCTGGTTTTATTGTTAAATTTTTATTGATTTTTAAATCCCAACAAACTGCTTGTTCACTACATTTATTTGGTAAAAATTTTTTTTCATAAGTACATATAATTATTTTTTCTGTCATAATTAAAAAATTATTTAATATATTTAATAAATTATTTTATTTTTTTAAATTATATGCTTTTTGGAATTCAATAATAATTTAATAAGTATTTTGCGATTTTAGAAAATAATGCAGATGATGTTGTTTCAGAATAAATAGCACTTCTTGGACGCTCAATTCTTACAATCATAACAAATTTTGGATTGGAAGAAGGAGCAAATCATCAATAAGAAGTAATTGTATGTCATGGTCATCATTCTTCATATTTTCATTTATAAGCAATTTGTGATGTTCAAGTTTTACCTGCTATATCGTATCATGGCACAGATCATGTTTTTGCAAATCATAATTTTGCTCATTCTGTTAACATTGCAATTACTTGTTTTGATGTCTCTTCTTTTATTATTCTACGAATAGGTGTGGGTGTATTTTGAACAACTTGTCATGTTGGTAAATTAATTGTATCTACAATATAAGGTTGCATATAAATTCATCAATTAGCAATTGCAGAATAAGCTGTTGCCATTTGTATTAAACTTGCATTAATTCATTGTCAAAAAGACATTGTAAAAAGCTTAGTTCTAGACCATTTTTCGTAAGCAGGAATTTTTGAAAAAACCTCTCATTCTAATGTAATATTTGTTTTTTGATCAAATCCAAAATCTTGTAAATATTTATAAAACAAAGGTGCTCATATTTTTTTTACTATATCAATCATTCAAACATTACAACTCCAATCAAGAGCATGAGAATAGGTATGAAATCAAGTACATTCAGAAGATACATTTTTAATTTTAAATTTATCAATTTCTACAAATCAATTATCTTTATACATATCCAAAGGTCTTATATCTCATGTATCAATTCATATAGCAACTGTAATTGCTTTAAATACACTTCATGGTTCATATAAAGATGAAATAACGTCATTTAAATAAACTCAGGGTCAAAAATTATTTTTATATTTATATTTTACAAGAGCATTATTAAAAAATTCTTTTTCTGTAGCTAATCTTAATTTTATTTTTTCACCTCAAATATAATTATCTATTCAAGATATAGAATCTTCTACAAATAATGGCATTCATAATAAATCAAAAGATGGATTTCAATACTTAAAATGACTAACTTTTTCTAATTCATATACATTTCAAAAATTATTAGGATCAAAATCTGGATAATTAGCCATTGCAATAATAGCTCAAGAATGAGGATCCATAATAATAACGCTTCATTTATTTGCCTTAAATTCTTGTATTCAACTTTCCAAAATTTTAGAAACTTCTTTTTGTATATTTCTATCAATTGTTAATTTTATATCTACTCAATTTATTATTTTTTTTTCAGATAAATCATCCAATCAAATTGCTCTTCATGAAATATCTTTTTTTGTAGTTCTAACTCATTGTTTTCATTTTAATTCTTCATTAAAATATCATTCTATTCAATACCTTCATTCATTATTATTATCTACAAATCATAATATTTGACTTGCCAAATCCTTTTCTGGATAAAATCTAGTTTGATTTGGTGTTAAAATAATAAATTTATAAATAGAATTAGCTTCATCTAAAACTCATTTTTTAATAGCATTTTTTTCATTTAAAATACGAGAATCAATTTTAGTTTTTATATTTAAACTAAGTTTGTTAAGAATTTTAATATATCTAATAAGCCTTAATCATAATTGTTTATTTAATGTTTGTTCATCTATGTTTAAGATTTTAGATAATTGCATAGATAATAATTTTGAATTATTTATTTTTGTAGGATTAGCATATAAATTATTTATTACAAAATATAATCATTCTTGTCATAAATTTATTATTTGAGATTTTTCATTATCTGTAATATTTGTTTTTAATAAAACAAAATCAATATATTTTTTTGACATTTTATTTGTAATATTTTCTTTAATTTTTTGTTTTGCAAAATTATTATCATAATAATTATTATCTATATTTTGAATTTTTAAAAATAATCATAAATTATTTAAACAATCTTCTTTTTCTTGTCAAAAATAAAGTTCGTCAAAAACAATGTCTAATAAAAAATCAATTAATTTTTCTTTTGATCAAATTTGTTGAGGATCTATAGCTAAATCAGACAATTCTGTACTAGTTGCCAATATTCAAATTGGATTATTTTTAGAATAAATAGTTCATCTATTTGCATTATTTATAATAGATGTTGTTTGTTGTTTATTTGCCAATGTTTTATAATAATCATATTCTATAATAGAATATTTAAAAGAAGTAATTATTATAATAACGGCACAAAAAACAAAGAATAAAAACACTATCTTTATTCTATTTGTAGTGTTTAAATATTTTATTAAAAAATCTAAATACTTTTTTAAATTAC
>CAYUQQ010000009.1:12105-18294 GCA_964446905.1 uncultured Candidatus Peribacteria bacterium | reverse complement strand
TTTGAATGAATTCATGTGTTAAGTAAAATAATTAAATTTAAACCTGATATAAAAATTTTTATAGATAATAGCAGTTCTTCTAGATTATTAAGAATATTATTTAGAGATATAAAAAGAAAAGGTATTCATCCGGTTGAGATATTAAATTATTTTTTTATCATATTAGAGCCTAATTATAATAATTTTATATCTCCTACAAAAAATTATGCTAATATAATTATAAAGAATGATTTTAACCCAGCTAAAGAATTTTCTTTAGAAAATTTAAAAAATTTAGTAGAAAGTTTTTCATAGTTTTTAAAAAATACCTGAATATAAAAATAAGTTAATACGGTCTTATTCACTATTTGAATAATTTTCTGAAAATTAATATCAAAAATCTAGCAAATGGAAATTATAAAAAATGTAAATTTATATGTTTAGGAAAAATATACTTATCTATAAATTATAAAATTGAAAATTTTTAATATAATCTATAATAACAATAATTTTTAATTATTAATTTATTTTTCATGAAATACATTAAAAATTTAAACTCAAAAAATCTTGCCTTAAAAGATTTTACAGATGATTTTCAATTAAAAGACTTATTAAAAAGATCAGTTGATGAAAAACAGGATTATGTAAGTAATATTGTTGATAATATTGAAAAAGATGTATTAAAAAGGTGAGATGAAGCAATTATGGATTTGACTAAGAAACTAGATTGAATCCTTTTGGATGATTTTAAAGTTACACAAAAAGAATTTGATGAGGCTGATCAATTTATTAATACCGATCTAAAAAAGGCTATTTTGTTATCAAAAAATAATATAAAAAAATTCCACTCAAGACAGAATATTACCAATCTAAGACCAAAAGAAACTAGCAAATGAGTTTTTTGTTGGAGAGAATTTAGACCTATAGAAAAAATATGACTTTATATCCCATGAGGAACAGCTCCATTATTTTCTACAATTTTAATGTTAACTGTCCCAGCAATTATTGCATGATGTAAAGATATAAAGATGTGTACTCCTGTTAATAAAGATGGTAAAATAGCTCCCGAAGTTTTGTATACTGCAAAAATATTATGAATTAAAAATATTTATAAGGTTTGATGAGCCCAAGCTATCTTTGCTATGTGATACGGGACAAAACAAATTGCAAAAGTTGATAAAATATTTTGACCATGAAATTCTTTTGTTACAGAAGCTAAAATTAAAGTATCAAAATTTTGTGCTATAGATATGCCAGCTTGACCAAGTGAGGTTTTTGTAATAGCTGATAAATATGCTAATCCAAAATATGTAGCTTCGGATTTATTATCTCAATGTGAACATGGTGAAGATTCTCAATGTGTCCTTGTTTGTAATGATAAGAAAAAAATAATAGAAACACTTATAGAATGCCAAAAACAATTACAAAATTTACCTAGGAAAAATATTGCCTCAGAATCAATGAAAAACAGTTTTGCAATTTTGACAGATGATATTGATACTTGAATTATGATTTCTAATGAATATGCTCCAGAACATCTAATATTACACATTAAATCTTGGAAAAAATATATAAAAAATATTATTAATGCTTGAAGTGTGTTTTGCTCTGAATACTCACCAGAATCTGCCGGAGATTATTCTAGCTGAACAAATCATACTCTCCCGACAAGTTGATTTGCAAAGTCTTATTCTTGAATTTGAGTAGAAAATTTCGGAAAATGGATAACATTTCAAGAATTAACAAAAGATTGACTAAAAAATATATGAAAATCTATTGAAAAAATGGCAGAAAGTGAATGATTATTTTGACATAAAAATGCAGTATCGACCAGAATTAAAAAATTAAAAGATTATTAAATTATAAATTTTTCTAATTTATCAGCCTATATTCTAACACCTTTTATAGTATGAAAAAAATATTATTCATAGATAGAGATGGTACTCTTGTAGAGGAACCAAAAGATACTTTTCAGATTAATAGTCTCGAGGAACTAATATTTCTAAAAAATGTAATCAGTAGTTTAAAAGAAATTTTTAATTCTTGATATGAATTAGTAATCGTAACGAATCAAGATTGATTATGAACTAAGTTAAATCCAAGAGAGACTTATGAAAAAGTAAATAAAAAAATATTTGAAATATTTGCTTCAGAATGAATAGAATTTTCTCATATTTTTGAATGTCCGCATTTTGAAAATGAAAATTGTCTTTGTAGAAAGCCAAAAGTTTGAATTTTATGAAATTTTTTAAATGAAAATGAAATAGATTATAAAAATAGCTATATGGTCTGAGATAGAGATTCTGATATGGAATTTGCAAAAAATATTTGAGTCAAATGACTAAAAATAAATAATAAAGAAATGACTTGGGAAAAAATAAAAAAGATTTTAACTTCAAATTTACTTGTATAAAAGAATTGTAAATTTATTTTAAGAACATGTAGTGAACTTTTTTTATTTTTTTTAAAACATTTTTATGTTAAAAATTTTAAATTCCCTCAAAAAAGAGGGATTTTTTATTAATTTTATTAAAATATTTAATACATTTTTTCTCATTATAAAGAGATTATTTAATTATTCAAAATATTTTTCTTTACTTTTTCTATATTTTTCTTTGGACAAAGTTTTATAAAGTGTGTGTTATTATTAATAATAACCTTTTATATCTTAATTTTCTATATTATGGAAAATATTAATTACAATACTCCTTTTGAAAAAAATATTAGGAGTAAAGAAAATAATGATAAGTTATTAGAACTAGTTTGAGAGAATAAAATAAAAGTAATTATTCTTGCTCAAAAATCTTGATGTGGACGATGTGGTTAGTCTAATACTTAGGTAGACCTAGTCAATAGGTCTACCTACATTTTAAAAATAATTATTATATTTATGCAAATATTTTGGGAAATAGCATCTAGTAAAAGTTGTAATTTAAATTGTTTACATTGTTATGCTAGAAATAATTGAAGGCCAGATATTAGAAAATTAAATTTATCTCAAGCAAAAGACATATTTGATAAAATTAATTTAAATATTTGAATTAAAAAAATAGATATTTTAGGTTGAGAACCTTTAACATTTGTTTGACTACATAAACTTATATCTTATATAAAAAATAAAAATAAAAATATATTTATCTGAATTGTAACAAATTGAACTTTATTAAATCCTATTAAAATAAAACAATTAAAATACGCAAAAATAGATAATATAACAGTATCTTTAGATGGTAGTTCAAGTAATATTAATGATAAAATAAGATGAAAATGAGTATTTAAAAAAGCTGTAAAATCAATAAAAGAATGTATTAAAAATAATATACAGACAACTATTTCAGTAACTGTAAATAAAATTAATCAGGATGATCTAAAAAATATTATTAATTTTGCCAAAAAAAATAAAGTTAATTGAGTAGTATTGCAATTGATAGAGAGATCATGAAACGCAATATTAAATTGGGAAAATTTAGAAATAAATTACGAAGAAATGTTAAAAAAAGAAATTAAAATATTAAATAATGAAAAAAATATATATGTTTCTACATCAGCCAAAATAAAATATAAAAATTTATTAAATTATTACTTTAATAAAAATTACACAATTGAAAAAAATGAAAATTGTGGTGGTTGAAGGAATACTTTAATGATAACTTCAGGATGAGATATTCTACCATGTAGTTATTTTATTTGAAAATATAATTATAATTTATTAAACAAAAATTTAAATATCAAGAAAGTTATTAAAGAATATAGAAATTTAAATAAGTCATTAATTAAAAAAACTTTAGATAAATTTAAAACTTGTAAAAATTGTGAATTTAATAAAAAATGCTCTTTTTGTTTTTTTAGAAAAGATCCTATTGAATGTAAATTTGCAGATAAATACAAAAAAGTACTAGATAATAAAATTTTATGATCTAAAATTAAAATAATAAAAAATAAATATAAAGTAATTTGAGAAAATATAAATTTCATTGGTCATAATAATGATGAAATATCTCTAAATAAAAAATTAATAAATTTATTAAATAATAAAAATGTAAATAAACTAATAGATGAAGGAATATTTTCTAGAGAAAAATTAATAAATTTTTTATGCAAACTCCAAAATTATAAAATAATTAAATTATATAAATTAAAAATATAATTATGTATATAGTGAAATTTTTAGAAGAATTAAATAAGATTAATATAAAAAAATTTGATTTTATTTTAAAAAATCAAATACATTATTATATAGATCTGTCTGGGAAAGGATTTTGAATAAATGAATACGATTTAAATAAAGAAGAAATAGAAAAACTAAAATCTAATTTATTTAATTTTGAAGAAATTGATTATTTAAAATTCTTAATAAAAAAAATTTGAAAAATTTATGGAATAAATATAAAAACAATTGCATCAGTACTGGATATATTTTTTCTTTATAGGATTCAGTGAAAAATTTTTGATATAAATAAATATCATAAAATTATCAATAATTTGCTTATAAAAATAATAGAACTGCCTTATTCAAATAAAAGTATAAATAAATTTTTATGAACTTGTTATTTAGCTGATTTACTAAACAGAAAAATAGATGATGTCGTTTGAAATATTGAATTATTTTTAAAAATAACAATAGATTTATATAAAAGTTGAGTTAGAAAATTTAAACATATAGATAAAATAAAATGACTTTATGATTTTATTTTAAGCCCTAAATATTGTAAACATATAGAATTAATTAAAAAAATACAAGAAAATTTTTCTATAAGACTAAAACTATGATATAGTGAATGTTTTAATTGATTTTTTTTACAATTATGTTATTTCCCATTTAAAAATTATAAATATCAAAAATATCATAATTATTTAAGAAAAGAGGAAAAGGATATTTTTTATAAAATATGATTTTATTTGTCAAAAGATACTTTATTTATTACAAACTTGCAATGATGACTTCAGTTTAATTCATATGAAGAATTAGATTTAGAAAAGAAAAATGATTATATAATTTCAAAAGAATATATATCTCTAAAAGATAAATTAAAACAAAATTTTGATAAATCAAAAATTGTTTTTAATAAAAAAGTGAATTTAGAAAAAAATAAAATTTGAGTAAATGATTTTAATTTATTATGTGTAGATAATTCAATTTTAGAAACGTTTGAAGATTATATAAAAAAATTAAATATTCCTATTATTAACGAAAAAAGAATAATATCTTTAAATCCGAGTTACAATATAAATAATAGCTCTTATTTATCTTGATTTAGGCTATATTGAAGGAAGGTATATAAAACTTTTAAAAAACAATTTAAATGAGAAGATCCGCAAAATTTTTTATTTAATTATTTAATAAATCTTACTATTTATTTAAAAAATAATAAATATGAGTGATTTAAAGAAATAAAAAATATAGCAATATATTGATCAAAATCTAATAATTGGCTTTATCACTCAAAAAATAATATTGAGAGATATTATAATTTATATGATAAATTTGCATTAGAAAAAAATTTTATAAAAAAATGAAATTATTATATAAATAAATTAGAAAATATTAAGTATTTTCAAAATAAAGTAGACTTTAAAAATTTTAATATTTATTTTAATTCTAATAAAATGTAATATGTTAAATATAATTAAAGAAATAACATCTTTAATAAAAAATCAATACCCTGATTTTAAAGATGAAGAAATTAGAGATCTTTGTAGTGATTATTTATGTAAAATATGAGAGGAAAAAACTAAAAAAGAAAAAATTAAAATTCTTTTAAATTATGTTAAAAAAGATTTTTGAATTATTATGGAAAATAAAACTAACTTACAATCAAGTAAAAATTATTCTTTAGATAAGATACCAAAATTTTTATTAGAACAAAATAATTTATACAAAAATTGTTTATTCAATTTAAGTTGAGTAACAAAATCAATTTCGGATAAAATTTTATTTGAAAATACTAATATTATTTTAAATAACACAGATAAAATATCTCTTATTTGAAGAAATTGATCATGAAAATCAACCTTATTAAGAATAATCAATTGAAATGAAGACATTGATCATTGAGAAATAATTAAATTTAAATGAATTAAAATATGATTTTTATCACAAGATATTATGTGGAAAAATGAAGAAAGGACACTGCAAGAAGAAATGCTTACTACACTTCCAGAAATTACAAATAAAATGCAAATGTTAGATGAAATTAATTTATTATTAAA
>CAYUQQ010000009.1:7543-12095 GCA_964446905.1 uncultured Candidatus Peribacteria bacterium | reverse complement strand
GAACTAAATCTTATGAATTGATATAAAATGTACGAGTTACAAACTGAGATTTTAAAATATTTTGGTTTTACCGAAAAACAATTTAATCAAAAAATTAGTAAATTATCTTGAGGAGAACAAATTAGAGTTCAGATCGCAAAATTTTTATTACAAAAAGTTGATTTATTAATTTTAGATGAACCTACTAATCATCTTGATATAGAATGAATTCTATTTTTAGAAAAATTTTTAAAAAAATGGAATAAAGCAATAATATGTGTAAGTCATGATAAAAAATTTATCAATTGAATTTTTAATAAAATATGGGAAATATTTGATAAAAAAATAGTTGAGTATTTTTGAAATTATGATTTTTATTTATTTGAAAAGCAAAAAACTTTTGATTTACAATTTAAAAAACATGAAACACAAAAAAAGTATATTCAAGAACAACAAGATTTTATTAATAAAAATAGAGCAAAAAAATCAAAAGCTTGAGTAGTTCAAGGTAGAATTAAAATGTTAGAAAAAATGAAAAAAATAGATAAGCCCACAAATGAAAAAAATCTTAAAGAAATTAAAATAAAATTAAATGAAAATATTCCAAATCTTCTTGTATCTTTAGAAAAAGTTTGAGTTTGATATAATCAAATATTATTTGAAATCAATGATAAATTATCAATTACAAAAAATAAATCAATATGAATAATATGAAAAAATTGAATTTGAAAAACTACTTTATTAAAAACTATAATATGAGAAGTAAGGCCTTTACATTGAGAAATTTTTATTAATCAAAATTTAAAAATTGCTTATTATTCACAAATTTCTGAAAATTTAGACTCAGAAAAAACAATAATTCAAGAATTATGCAATAGTTGAAACTACGAACAAAAGGAAATTAGAAGTATTTTATGATGATTACTAATTATATGAGATACTGTTAATCAAAAAATTAAAACTTTATCTTGATGAGAAAGAGCAAAAGTTGCACTTACAAAAATTATTTTACAAAAACCACATTTACTTATTATGGATGAGCCAACGAATCATCTAGATATTTTTAGTAAAGAAACAATTAAAAAAATGTTAAAAGATTTCTGAGGAGTCTCTATTATAGCTTCTCATGATAGAGATTTTCTAGAAAATACAATAAATGAGCTTTGGCTAATAAAAGATTGAGAAATTCATAAATATCAAGATATAGAAGAATGATTTAAAAATATTTTGTAAAAAACTATTTTTAAATCATCTTAAAAATAACTAAATCAAGGTTTTAAGCTAAAGTTCATTCTTTATAAAATAGTTTAGATTCACTATTATAAAGAAATTAATATCTATGCTTTGTAATATTCAAAACAATAAAAAAGTACGAATTATAAAAAACTCGTACCTTTTTTATTGTATCTGATAGAGAGATTGTCTTTTTTTAAAGACAACTTTCTAATTAATCTTAATCTCCTTTGTTTATTTCTTTTATTTTTGTTTCCACTGCTTTTTTGAATTCTTCAAAACAATCCTGCAGAGCAGGTAATAGCATTTTTATACTATTCAAATCAGCAGCTTTACTGGCTTTTTCAATAATAAAAGCGATTTCAGAAATTGCTTCGCCACCAACACTAGCCGAAGACCCTTTGATAGTGTGGGCTTTCATTGTTATTAAATCTAAATTGCCCGTAGTCAAAGATCCAATTAAACTATTAATTTGCTTTGTAGTATCATTAATAAATGCTTCCAAAATTATGACTACCGTTTCCGTATCACCCACATTACCCAAAATTCGATCCCAATTTAATACTGTGGCTATTTTGGTCGGTTTTTTTGCTTCTTTACACATAATTGGTCTCCTTTTTTATTTAATTTTTTGTTTTTGTAGATTTAATATAATCAGAAATTTTCTCTTGACAAAAGTTTTTAAATTACCTTTTAAATTACCTTTTTAAATTACCTTCGAAAAAAATTGACAAGAAAACTTATTTTAATATTATAATCATGTATTAATTTTTTTAAATTTATGAAAAATCTTAGAAAACAATCTTATTATTACTTCTTTAAAAAATTTGAAGGATTGTTTTTTAGTGCTTAAAAAATTAGAAATCAACAAAAAATCCTTCAAAATAATTGGAGGATTTTTTTTAAAATAGTTGTAAGATTAAAAGTTTTTACTTTAACACTTTAAATTTTAACCCCATAACATTTATGAAAAATAATCTACTAATAACATTTTTTTATTTTTATTTTTATAAAAGTAGAGAGATTTTTTATTATTGTTAAAACCTAATTAATCAAAAAAAATCCTTCAAATAAAACTGAGAGATTTTTTTGAAAATATTGAAAAATATTTATAAAAATAGCTTTATTCCCAAACTACTAAACATTTAACCTAAATCCTAACCCCCCTAACATTTATGAAAAATATAATCTTATACTGAATGCGCTGAGTAGGCAAAACTACTATATGAATGCAATTAGCTAAAAAACTCTGATTAAGTTTTTATGATCTTGATGATTTGATAAAAGAAAATATTGGTATGTCGATTTTTAATTTCGTAGAGAAAAATTGATGGGATGAATTTAGAAAAAAGGAACATGAGAATCTTATAAAAATTCTAGAAAAAAATGAAAATAAAGTTTTATCTCTTGGTTGATGAGCTATAACTTTTGAAAATAATCAAAACATTCTTCTCAAAAAAGCAGATAAATTAATTTATCTAGAATGCTCTTTAGATACTATAAATGAAAGAATAAAGAAGGATGAGAAAAACTGAAATAAAAGAAATACTCTTACAGATAAATGATTACTTGAAGAATTAAAAGAGATTTATGAAAAAAGGAAAAATTGTTACGAATCATTTTATGATTATAGGGTCCAAAATATTACTAATGAAAAAGAATGTGTGGATAATATCCTTAAAAAGATAAATTATTGAAGAGTCTGTATTCCTATAGTTGATTTCGAGAAAAATTCTTTAAAAGAACAAGTAGAAATTATTAATAATACTAAAGAAATAAAGATAGTTGAACTTCGAATTGATTTTATTGAAGATTCAAAACTTGATGATAATATTTTGGATATAATAAAAACCATAAAAAAACTTGTAATAACAACAAATAGGAGCCACTTAGAATGATGAAAATTTGAAGACTCGTATGAAAAATGAATAGAAAAAATAAAAAAAGTTCTTCCGTATGCAGATTATATTGATATAGAGTTGCAAGCTTGAAAATATATAAATGAATTGAAAAATATTTTGAATAAGCAAAAATTAATTCTTTCTTATCATAATTTTTTAGAAACTCCAGATATAAATTTCTTGATAAATAAAATTAATGAAATGAATAATTTTAACCCAGATATTTTCAAAATTGCAGTAATGCCAAAAAATAAGGAGGATCTAGATAAAATTTATAAATTACAAAAATCTTTTGCAGAAAATTACAAAAACAAAGATTTTATATTTATCTCAATGTGAGAACTCTGAAAAGAAACCCGAATAGAAATACCAAAAAGATGATGAATATTAACATTTTGAGCTTTAAAAGATGCATCAGCTCCGGGACAGATAAACTATAAAGAATTGTATAAAGAAATTTATAAAGTCGAAGAGAATTAAAAATTATTTATTGGTCAATAAAGTCAAAAGCATACCCTTGTGAAGCGAGAATCAAAAATTATAATCCTTTTATCCTTAAATTTTATTTCTTAAATTTATTTATATTATGAAATCAATCAAGCTAAAACCATATATTTTGGATACTAAAGATAATCTAGAAAAAGTTACTCAAAAATTTACAAATTCTTCAATCAATTTCGTAGATTTTATGAAATTTGTAAAATCAGATACTTGTGAAAAAATTGTAACATTAATATGATGATCTCAAATTTCTTGAAGTTTAAGTCCATTTATGCATACTTATTCTTCATTTTTAAACAAAAATCCATTTCTTTATATTTTGTTTAATATGTTGAAAGAAAATACAAATTTAAAAGAAGTTTTTGACTTAATTACTCAAAACGAAAATATTTTATGATCAAATGTTACAATGCCTTATAAAATAGAAATTTTTGAAATTTTGGAAAAATTATGAAATTTGGACAGTTCTGCTAGATTAGTTTGAGCCGTAAATACATTAGCTAAAATTGATTGAAAAGTAATAGGCTTTAATACTGACATGTTTTGAATTATAAATCCAATTACAGAAAAATTAGGTAAAGAGTTGCAAAATATCAACAAATGATATGTTATATGAGCATGATGAGCAAGTAGAGCAGCAGTTGCAGGATTATTGAAATTATGAATTCAAGATATCACTATGTTTAATAGAACAGATATGAATATGATAAACTTGGTTAATCATTTTAATTCTAGAGAAATAAAGAATATTTTAAAAGAAGAATGAAATAATAATTTTTGCATAAAAATGATAGAGTATGATGTCCAAAATGACGAAAAATTTAGTATTTCTGAACATTTTGATAAAAAAGGAATTTTAATAAATACTTTACCTTTTTGATTTAAATCTCATTTGCCAAAATGTTCCATAAGAGAAGAAGAATTTGAAAAAATTAATA
>CAYUQQ010000009.1:0-7533 GCA_964446905.1 uncultured Candidatus Peribacteria bacterium | reverse complement strand
GCGTCGTGAAGATCGTTCTTCAATAAAACGAGGCGATTCGCTGTTTCAGGACGCGCTGAAAACGCGTCCTTTTTCGGTTCTTTTAATCACTATCTTTTTGAACATGGTTTCAAAAATATTGCTTTATTTTTTGATGTTGTGTATGATTTAAATTATAAGCATACCCCAATTGTTGAATATATAAAAAATAACCATCCCGAAATAATAATTTGTGACTGAATTGATATGGTTGTAGAACAAGCAAAAAAATGATTCGAGATGTGGACAGGAGGAAATGTTTTAGATTGAGATAAAATAAAGTGAATTTTTAGATAAAGTTCAAATAGTCTATAGAGTCAAAAGTCAAAAATATCTATATTCTATTATGCCATATTTCTAAACTTCTAATATACTTAATTAACTTTTATTTATGAAAAAAACTAACAATAATATAAACAAAATAAAACATGTTGCCTTTGATTTTGATAGAACTATTTGAACTACAAAAGATCTTTCTATTGTTACTCTTAAAGCTATTTATCGTAAATTATTTAACAAAAGAGCCCCGATTATAAAATTTAATAAATTAATGGGATTAGCTGTAAAAGATAAATTATATCATTTAGATAACATAAATTGAACTTTACTTTATGAAGAATGGAAAGATTTTTATTGAAAAAATTATTGTAATTATCTAGAAACTTATGAAGGTTTAGTTGAAACAGTAAAAATGCTTCATGGTAAAAATATAAATCTTTATATACTTTCCAATAAAATAGTTGAATTGATTAATGTTTGACTTAAAGAACTGAACATTTTACAATATTTTAAGAAGATATATTGACTTGATAATTTACCACAAACTAAACCATCTGAACAAGTTATTCCATATGTTTTGAATCAAATTAATTGTAAAAAAGAAGAATTTATGCTTATTTGAGATTCTCTTATTGATTATAAAACATATGAAAATACATGAGTGAAATTTGGGCTTGCAAACTGGTGTGGTAAAGATTCAAAAAATGTTATAAATCTAAAACCTGATTATGTTTTTAACAAGCCTACAGACATTTTAAATATTTTTTAATTTTATTTTATATGAAAAATATAACTCTTCCTTGATCCAAATCGATCACAAATAGAGATTTAATTTTAGCTAGTTTAACTTCTTGAGAAAGTAAGCTAAGATGATTTTTAGAATCTGAGGATACAAAGTATATGATTGAAGCCTTGAAACTTTTGTGAATTTGAATTGAAATTAATTGAGATGAATTAATTATTAATTGATGAACTAAAAAGATTTCTTGAAATTGAAAAGAATTATTTCTTTGAAATTCATGAACGTCAGTTCGTTTTTTAACCAGTTTAGCAATTTTGAACAACGTTTGAAATATTACTATTACTGGTGAAGAACGTATGAAAGAACGTCCAATAAAAGATCTTATTGATGGCATCTCTCAGTTATGAGTCGAAATTGAATCAAATAATTGATTTTGTCCGCTTATTATTAAATGAAAAAAAGAAATTAATAAAAATTATATTAAAATGGATGGATCATCTTCTTCTCAATATTTTACTTCCTTATTACAAATAGCACCACTTTTAAAAAATTGATTGATACTTGAAGTTGAGTGAGATCTTGTTAGTAAGCCATATATTGATATTACAATTAATGAAATGAATAAATTTTGAGTTGAAGTAAGTAATTTTCTATACAAAAGATTTGAAGTAAAGTCTCAAAATTATATACCTGTAAATATGAATATTGAATGAGATGCTTCAGCAATGTCATATATAGCTGCCTATATAGTTTTGCATTGATGAGAGATTAAAATTAATAATATCTGAGCAAATACCAAACAATGAGATTATAAAATGTTAGATATTCTTAAAATTTTTTGACTTGAATATATTAATGATAATTTAAGTACAATAATAAAGGCCCCATGAATTAAAAAAGTAAATCTAGAAAATTACAGAGATTTTGAAATTAATCTAGAATCAATGCCAGACGCTAGTCTTACTTTTATGATTCTTTCAATATTTTTACCTGGAAAAACTTATATAACCTGACTTCAAACTCTTAATTTAAAAGAATCTAAAAGAATAGATTCTATGAGAAATGATATTATGAAACTATTAATTGAAGTTTCATCCGACGAAAATTCAATTAAAATTTGAGAATTTAAAGATTTTCAAGACAATAAGATTATTGATATTGAAACTTACAAAGATCACAGAATTGCAATGTGTTTTTGAATACTTGATACTTACATTTGAAATTTAAACATTTTAAATAAAGATTGTGTAGCAAAAACATATCCAAATTTTTGGGAAGATCTTAAAAAAATAAATTCTTAATCCCTAACTGTTAATTATATGAATACTATCTGAACTATTTTTAAAATTACGACCTTTTGAGAATCTCATTGAGAAGCGCTTGGGGTTGTTATTGATTGATTACCTGCAAATTTTGTGATTGATTTTGAAAATATTAAAAAAGAGCTTGGAAGGAGAAAGCCTGGACAAAGTAATATTACGACTCAAAGAAAAGAAGATGATGAAAATTTTGAGGTTTTGTCTGGAATTTTTGAGTGAAAAAGTACGGGGCATCCGATAACAATAATAGTTCGAAATTCAAATCAAAAATCTGGAGATTATGAAGACATAAAAGACCTTTTTAGACCAAATCATGCAGATTTTACCTATTTTACAAAATATGGAATAAGAGATTACAGATGATGATGAAGGAGTAGTGGTAGAGAAACTGTTTCTCGAGTAATAGCTTGAGCTATCGCAAAACAATTTTTAAAAGAAAAATTTTGAATTGAAATTTTTGCTTTTACAAAAAAAGTATGAGAATTTGTTGCTAAAAATATTGACTTTAACTTTATAGAAAAAAATATTTTAAGAACAGCCGATAAAGAAATCGCACCTAAAATGATAGAATATATAGAAGAAATAAGAAATGATTGAAACAGTATAGGATGAATTATTGAATGTAATACAATAAATGTGCCAGCCTGACTTTGAGAACCGGTTTTTAATAAAATAAAATCAATATTGGCTTCAAGTATGTTATCAATTTGATGAGTTCTTGGCTTTGAATATTGAGTTTGATTTTGAATTACTGAATTAACCTGACAAACTTATAACGAATGATTTGTAAATAAAAACTGAAAAATTTGTACTGAAAATAATAAATATGGTGGTATATTAGGATGAATTACAACATGAGAGCCTATTATTTTTAGAGTTGCAGTTAAGCCAACTTCAAGTATATCTTTAACTCAAAAAACAGTTAACAAAAACTGAGAACAAGTAGATCTACAAATTAAATGAAGACATGATCCATGTATTTTACCAAGAATTATTCCTGTTATAGAAGCCATGACTGCAATTAATATTTTAGATTTACTACTAATAAATAATTCAAAAATAATTTAATTTTACTTTTTAATTTTTAACTATTACATATTATGGATCAACTTACAATATACAGAAATCAAATAGATAATCTTGATAAAGAAATTATTAAACTTTTATGAGAAAGATTTGATATTATTAAAAGAGTTGCAGAATTTAAAAAAGAAAATAATATCTCAGTTCTTCAGTCAAATCGTTGGCAGGAAGTACTTGAAAAAGCAAAAAGTTTTTGATTAGAAAAAGAATTAAGTCCAGTTTTTATATGAGTTATTTGGAATACAATTCATGAATTTGCTATAGAACTTGAAGAAAAAATTAAAAATAATTAATTTTGACACCCTGCAAAAATATATATAATCTTTTTATTAATTTAATAACGAAATATGATTTTAACAGGAAAACAATCTTATTACTATTACTTCGGTTAATCTGAAGGATTGTTTTTGTGTTAAAAATTCAAAACAAAAATTTATATCCTTCAGCTATCTTGAAGGATTTTTTTAAAAATTAATAACTTATAATTATGTTCAAAAAAATTATAAATGAGTTATCTGAAAAATTTATCGAACAAAAAATGTCTCGAAATGACCTGCTTATAGAACTTTTTAATAATCAAGAATTAAGACATAAATATAATGAAATAAGGAGAAGTACTATAATATGACAGATCGCGAATGAAATATTTAAAATTTCTTGAACAAATTATAGTTGTAAAGTAATGGCTATCGGGGATATAAAATATTTTTGAGAAATAGAAAAGAACTGGGAAGATATTGTAAAAAATAGTTTATCTTCTATAAATGTTTCAAATCTGTCTTGATATGACCTTTCTTGACAATGAACAATAGAACTTAGAAAAGTTTTATTTGATTATATGAATCATTATTATGATTTAAGTTCTCTAGATAATCATAAAATAATAGATTCTATAATCCCAACTTATGGTTGAACAGATTGATTTGTTTCTATATTAGACACTCTCAAACATATTTATCCTAATAAAAATTTAAAATTTATATATCCAGAAGCAAGTTTTTTGGCTAATGTAAAGATAGCAGAATCTGCCTTATGAGATTCAAATATGATTAAAATTAATAAGCCAAGCTCGGATAATTTCTTTTTTTCTTTTGAGCAGATTGAGGATTTGTATAATAATCTTAGTTTGGATAATATAAATATATTTTATATAACTCCCGTAGGCAATCCTACATGAAGTAAGATTCATTCAAAAGATTTTGTAGAAATTCTCAAAAAAATATCTTCCAAAGATAGTAACGCCATATTTATTTTTGATAGTGTTTATGTTTGATTATTAAAAAAAGAGATTTCCACAGAAATGTTTAAAAAAATTCTTAATGATAGTGAACTAATGAATAAAATTATTTTTACAGAAAGTTTATCAAAAACCTTTTGAACAACAGGACTTAGATTCGGTTGGCTTTGGACATACAATAATATTATTTCTGCTGAATTAAAGAAAAATATTATTTTAAAAAAGGCAGGTTTTTCAAAAATATTAAACGAATTTGTGATTCATTTACTATCAGATTTTTCTAAAATTGCTGAGTTTCAAAATAAAGTTTATAATTTTTGGTCTTTTCAAAGAAAAAGTTTTTTTGAATTAATAAAAAAAGACTATTCAAATTTTTTTGATTTTAAATTAAGTCCTGAAGTTTTTGATAGGGAGGGGATATATATTTTATTAAAAGTTAATCCTTGATACACTATAGAAGAAGTTTTTGCCGAAACGTGAATAATATGAGTATGAATAAATTTAAGCGATTGATTATATATAAGATATGCGTTTTGAAATGTAAATTATTATTAATCATTTTATTATGAAAAAATATAAAATTGTAATTATTTGATGAACATGAAAATTTTGACAATTATGGCAAAAATATTTTGAAAATAAATGACATGAAGTTATTATCTCTTCAAGAAAAACCAAAATTAAGCCAAAAGATGCTATAAAATTAGGAGATATTATAATCTTTTCTGTAAGTATTCGTCATACAATACAAGTTATGAGAGATTTAATTCCTTATATAGAAGTAGATAAGCTTGTAATGGATTTTACATGAATTAAAAAAGAAGCTACAAAAGAACTTACAAAATATACTCTCTGAGAAGTTGTTGCGACTCACCCAATGTTTGGTCCTTGGGTAAAATCTATTAAAAATCAAAATATAGTATATGATCCTATAAAATTTTGAAAAAAATGGAAATATATTTTTAATCTTTGGAAAAATGATTGAGCAAATTTAATAAAATTAAAATCAAAAAAACATGATGAAATTGTTGCTATTTTACAATCTTCAGTACATTTTATCAATCTTCTAATTTGACATATACTTAAAAAAACAGGTATTTCTCTTAAAGATTTTATAAAAATATCTACTCCAAATTCTAGAATGCAAATTTTTATACTTTCAAGATTTTTAAACCAAAATGCAAGTTTATATACAGATATGCAAATGTTTAATACAGTTTATAAAGATAAAATTATTCCAGAAATAAAAAAATTTACCGAAAAATTAAATTTTATAATAAATAATTCTCAAAATAAAAAATTTGAAAAAGAATTTAATAATATAAAAAAATTTATATGACAAGATTTCATTGATGCATCAATGAAAATATCTTCCAAATTTGATGAAGAAAGTAAAAAAATTATAAGTAAAAAAAGTATGAATTGATAGGTTTTTTACAAAAATTTTGACAAAAATAATATTAGCACTATATTGGCTTTAGATTATTTAAATATTTTTTATGAAAAGTCTGATTTTAAAATTCTTTTATTTCTTTTTTTATCTTTCTTGATCGAAGGGCAGTTTTTAATGTAAATTTATAAATTTGTAATAAACTAATCCTTCGAAAAAGAAGGATTTTTATTTTTTTAAATAATTTTTTATGAAAGAAAATCAAATTTTAACTTTATGACCAGAATGATCATATTCTTCTATAATAACAAAAAAAATAATAGAAGAATCTTGAATTTCAGATGAAATTGAAATTAAATATGTTGATAAAATTTCTGATATTATAAAGAAAGTTGGCCCAAATATATTGGCTTTAGTGCCTATCGAAAATAGATATGCTTGAGTTGTTTCTGATACCATGCAAACAATTTATGATTTTAGAGATAATATAAAAATTATTTGATGGAAGTCTTTAAAAATTAATCATTGTCTTTGTGTTTTAAAACAAAGTAGTTTAGAAAAAATCAATAAAGTCTATTCTCATCCTCAAGCCCTAAGACAATGCAGGATAAAATTAGAAAAAATGCCTCAAATAGAACAAATTTCTACATCTTCTACAAATTCTCAAATCTGAAATTTAAAAGAAAATGAAGCAATAATTTGTAATAGAGAAACTGCTATAAATGCTTGATTACAAATTATAGATAATACATTTTGTCCAACGGACAATATCACACGTTTTGCTTTAATTTGAAGTAAAAATGATGATAATTCTAATATGTTTAAGTGATTAGACCACGACAGAGATATTCTTATTTTATCTTCTTTACCAGATGATAAATGAAGCTTAGCTAAAGCTCTTTTAATTATCGCAGAATCATGAATATCTCTGCACTTTATATTATCTTTGGCTCGATGAGATGGTAAATACGATTTTCCTATGGTAATAGATAATTGAATCCAAGAAGAAACCAAAAATTTGATAAATAAACTTTGTTTATGAAATGACTTTTTAAATTTCTGAGAGACAGAAAACGCTGTAAAAATATTATAATTTAATTTTTTATTATGAAATACATTCAAACCAAATTGATCGACGCTCGCGCGAAGCGCGAGCTAGGACTTAACAAACTAATTCTGCCGGGGGGATATAAAATCTGAAAAACAAATTTTACTCGGGTATATATATTACTTTTCTGTAAATTAAATATTTATTTCGGGTAAATCCCGAAAACAAAATGAATTTTTGAATAAATTTTCAAAGTATGTTAGACTTGAAATTAATTAAATTTTATATTTATAAACAAAATTCAAACAAATATTATGACTGAAACTGCAAAAATGTTAAATTCAGAATTGCGATAAATAAAACGCAAAATGCTAAAATACAAAAAGATATACTAGATAAAGAAAAGGAGTTAAAAAA
>CAYUQQ010000008.1:15002-18512 GCA_964446905.1 uncultured Candidatus Peribacteria bacterium | reverse complement strand
TCAAAAAAATGAAAAGCAATACAATTTAGTGAAAAAAATGTAAGAGTTATGTGAAGAGCTGCTGCTTGAGTAAGATGAATGAGATTATGACAAGATGATAATGTTATGGAAGTTGATATAGTTAGAGATCTTGATAAATATGTATTTACAGTTACAGAAAATTGATTAGGTAAACTTACAAATATTGAAGAATACAGAGAGCAATGAAGATGATGAAGTTGAGTAAAAGTTTGAGCAATTACAAATAAAACTTGAGATATAGTTTGAGTAAATTTAATTACAGAAGAAGATAAAAAAGATTGTGATGTTTTATTGATATCAAAATCATGACAAACTATAAGGATAAAAATTGATTCTGTTAGAATTACAAGTAGAGTTACTCAATGAGTTATTTTAACTAAAATAAAAGGGGAATGAGATATGCTTGTTAGTTCTACTATAATTAAAAAATGATTAGAAGAAGATAATATTATTGAAGACGATACCACAGAAGAATCCGAATAAAATTAAAAATAATTTTAATTTTTATAATAAAAACTTTTGTTTCTATATTGTTTTAGTATATTTTTTAAAATTTAATCAAACCTTATATAAATATACTTAATAAGAAGAATTAGCTTTTGGTTTTTTTTAAAACACTTTAAATTAGACTAGGTTTTCTCTGCCGCAAAACCATCAAACAATTTTTTAAGGTATATATAAATCTAAAATTTTATAATCTATAAATTAATATTTTTTATGCAAAAAAAAATAGAATTACTTTTTCCTGCTTGAAATTTTGTAAAAATGCAATATGCAATTGCTTATTGAGCAGACGCAGTATATGCTTGAGTACCAATGTTTTCTTTAAGAGCAAGAGAAAATCAATTTAATTGGGATACCTTAAAAGATGCTGTTAAATATTGTCATGATAAAAAAAAGAAAATTTATTTTACAGCAAATATCTATGCTCACAATGAAAAAATTAAACCTTTTATGGAAGCATTTAAAAAAATGGAAAAATTAAAACCAGATGCATATATTATGTCTGATCCATGACTTATTAATTTAGTAAGAAAAAACTATCCAAATGCAGAAATACATTTATCTGTACAGGCAAATAATACTAATTGGGCTCAAGTACAATTTTGGAAAGAAATTTGAATAAAAAGAATTATTTTAAGTCGAGAAATTTCATTAAAAGAAATTAAAGAAATTCATAAAAATTGTCCAGATATTGATTTGGAATTTTTTATTCATTGAGCAATTTGTGTCGCTTATTCATGAAGATGTCTGCTTTCAAATTATTTAGCAAAAAGAGATCCAAATCAATGAGTATGTGCTCATAGTTGTAGATGGGAATATAAAATATATAAAAATGAAATTGAATGAAACAATCTTTACGAAAGAACCTGAAGACCAGAAGATTATAAAGAATTAAAATGAGAATATTTTTTAGAAGAAAAAGAACGTAAATGAAATTTATTACCAATAGATGAAGATGAATTTGGTTCATATATAATGAATTCTAGAGATATGTGTTTACTTGATTATTTACAAGAATTAAAAGATGCTTGAATTATGAGTTTTAAAGTAGAATGAAGAAGTAAAACTGTTAATTATTTAGCATGAGTATGAAGAGCTTATCGTAAAGCTGTAGATTTAATAAATAATAACAAAAAATATGATAGCAAAATTTTATCAAAAGAACTTTTTGCTATTTCAAATAGATGATATACTCCTTGATTTTTAATATGAGATTTAAAAGAAAATAGTATTTATTATGATAAAAATTTTGAACTTAAAGAAGAAGATTTTATCTGAATAATTAAATCTTATGATAAAAAACAATGACTTGCAGAACTTGAAGTAAAAAATAGAATAGAAATTTGAGATAAATTAAAAATTATTAATCCAGACAATGAATTTGAATTTAAACTAGCAAAAATTATTGATCCATATTGAAATACGATACAAAATGCTTCATGATGACATTTTAATGTCTTTATAAAAATACCAAAAAATCCTTGAAAATATTCTTTAGTAAGAAGAAAAATTAAATAGTATTAAATTATTTTACATTATAAGTTCACATATTAGCAAATTCTCATCATGATATAAATCTAAAAAGTATTACACTTGTTACTATAATTAAAATTCATATAAATATATACAATAAAGAACTTTTAAATTTTTTTAAATATTCTTCATTTCATCTACTTAAAATAAGCATAATTCAAGAATAAATTATTAAAATAACAGTAATAATTCATATAAATCAAGTTGTAAATTGAATTATTTTTCATATAGTTACTACTACTTCACTTAAATTTGGATTTCATAAACCATCTCATTCACATATTGTTGTACCAATTATAGAAATTTCACATTTCACTTTTCAATATATACTATTAACAAAAACTGTAGAAATTTTAATTAATATAAAACCAATGAGCGAACTTATTATTGTCTGTACTCATTTTTTAAAAGAATCTTCTTGTCAAGAAGATGTTATAATTTTATAAAAAGAAAAAATAGCAATTGATATAAATACAAAAGAAGCTAAAAGTTCTAATAATCTAATTATTGGTTGTATTATGGTTTCTGTAAATTTTGCAGCCGTAGTAGCTCAAATATTTTCATCAAATAATATTGTTACAGTAGTAAAAGATATTTGCATTATCATTATTCAAATACTTAGCCACATAATTCAGGCTTTCCATTTTTTTATATCATCTTCTGTTCAAGATGAAAACAATAATCTTAATACTAAAACAATTAAAAAAATAACTGCAACTGCTATAGCTACATTTTTTACATCTTTAGCAATATTTATAAGAAGACGACTTGCTCATTTTTCTCATACTTCTGTTCATCAAAAAAAAATATCTGCTATTCAAAACCTATCTATATATTCATTTCTATTATCTGTTCATTTCTTAATGTTATCTACTTTAATATCTAAGTCATCAGCAAAAACAAACGATATAGAGCAAAAACAAATAATATAAATAAGAAGTATTTTTATTAATTTTATCATAAAATATAAATTAAGTTTTTATTATTCATAAACGAGATTCTATTTCCATATCTACATACTCCTTTTTTCTTCAGTACATTTTACGAGAATATTCTTTTATAATTTTATTAATTTCTCTATTTTTAAAATTATTATCCCAAATATTTTTCATATCAAAAGGTCTTGTAGTTGCATTATCAATATTTAGTTTAACATAAGTTGTAAAATTTGCAATTCAAATAATATCTTGTTGAGATAAAAGTGGAGCATATTCTTTTTCTAAATATTCTGCATCTTCAGCTCACACCTTAAAACTCATAATTGTACCGGCATTACCAAATACAGCATCTTTTATAGATGGTTTTCAATCATTTTTTTTATTTCATCAAATCTGAGCTATAAATTGATGAGCCATGATTAAGGCCAAACGATATTTACGAGCTTCTGATAAAATTTCTCAAAATGTGTCTGTGGCAAAAAACAAACTATGTGTTATGCATGGTTCAAAAAAG
>CAYUQQ010000008.1:0-14992 GCA_964446905.1 uncultured Candidatus Peribacteria bacterium | reverse complement strand
TTTCTCAAAATGTGTCTGTGGCAAAATTTTGAAACTCATCTACATATAAATAAAAATCTTTTCTTTGCTCTTCTGGCATATCAGCCCTACTCATGGCTGCCATATTAATTTTTGATACAAATATCAAACCAAGTAATTGTGCATTTAAATCTCAAATTAATCATTTAGATAAATTTACCATTAACACTTTTTCTTCATCCATTACTTTACGTAAATTAAATGCTGATTTTGGTTGTCAAATAATGTTTCTTATAGTTGTATTTGTAATAAATGGACCAAATTTTGATGAAAAATATGGTATCATTTCTTGTTTTTCTCTATCTCAAGTATTTGCATATTCATTATCCCAAAATGATTTAACCATAGGATTTTTTACTTTTGAAACTTTATATTTCATAAAAGCATCATCTACAAAAAGCCTAGGAACATCAATTAAAGTACCTCAATCTTCTTCATCATCCATTAAAGTTAAACATCAATTACGAAAATAATGTTGTATACGAGGACCAAATATTTCTTCATTAAATATTTTTATAAAAATACTTGTAGCATCTAGTGCTGCTCTATCTTTTTCTATAACTCTTAGATTTGGATCTGTAGAAATTATTTCCAACATATTCATTCACATTGGCCTTTCATAATCAGAAGGATCAAAAATAATAATATCTTTTGCTCTTTCTTTTGTTGCAAAACTTAATACATCTTCTACTAAATCTCAATGTGGATCAATAACACAAAGTCAACTATTGTTCCATAAATCTTGGCGAGCCAAAAGTCATATAAATACTGATTTTCATCCTCATGATTTTCAAATAATATAATGATGTCTTCATCTATCTTTTTTCATAAAATAAATTGGTGTTTGTATATTTCTATATTCATTCCAACCCATAAGTATACCATCTTTATATAAAGGTATTCATCATAAATTTCTTTGTTTTTCTTCCAAAATCATTTGTTTTCATTCTTCAATTGGTTTTCATTTATTTTCTCATTCTTTATTTGTCTCTATTATTTTTCAATCTATTGTAATAAAATTTTTATTTTCATCTTTTAATAAATTTTTATTTTCATCTACTTTTAAAAGAGATCAATCTTTTGTAAATATGTTTCATTTTTCATCTCTTTTATAATCCAAATGCATTAAAGGAGTATTTGGTGTTTTTAAATTATGAGGAGGAGCAATCATTTTATAATCAAGCCATTTAATAACTGGGGATTTATTATAATTAATATCTGGAAAATGATATAATGTAGATAATTCATCTACACTAAAAATACTCTTTTTCTGGAAAAATCATAATAATTTAAATTTAAATCAAATATATCTAATTGGAGTTAATATAAAACTAAATAAATCTTCAACAACACGAGGATCATCTAATTTATTATTATACTCATCTGTAAAAATACTAGTTGTAGAAAGTAAATTATAAATTCAATCTTTTGCACTTTGTAAATTCTCACTTGCAATTAAAAAACTTATTGATGCTTCAAATCATGCTTGCCCAGCCGATTCTCAAACTGCCTTTTGAGACTCTTGTTCTGCTTGATTAAAAATCTTATAAGAATCTCAACTTGATGCTCAAGGAGCATTATTTGACCCAGGCACTTCTTCATTTTCTACAACTCTTCTAGCTATCCAATAAAGAGGAGCTAAAAATTTTTGTAAAATTTCTACAAATAAACTACTTTTTAATCATTTTTTAAATTCTCATTTTGCTACTAATGATGCTGCTTTTTTAGCTTTTTTATTCCAAGAAGATTTAAGTGGTTTAATCATAATTTGATAAACTGCTTTATCTGTTTTTTTTAATAATCAAAAAGCGTTTGTCATATTACTTAATGGATCGTCTTCAAAATATTTATATGTTTTTATGGGATAAATATCAGTATGAATTTTTCAAGAACTTACTGCTTTTAATGTATATCATTCTGGTTTAATGTCTATATAATCTTTTTTATTAATTAATTTAACTTCTGCATCTGGATAATTAGATGTTATCAATTGTGTAATTAATTTTGTACATTCTTTATATGTAACTATATAAAAATGAACTTGTCATTCATTATATATGATTTCAAGAGATATTTTAGAATGTTTAAAAATTATATTTAATATGCTTCAAATAAAACTTAATTCATTAATTTTATTAACAGCTTTATAAAAAAGTGACATTATTCATATTTTTTCTTTAAAATCCTTTTTTGTTTCTTTTTCTTTATCAAGCTTGCTGTCTGCTCTTGGCAATGTTACTTTAACATATTCAAGTTTATTAAAAGTATATAACTCATAAAACAATCTAATACATTTTAAAATTAAAAAGAATACTATTATAAATAATATAAAATAAAAAAATACTCATAACCAATATAAAAATCAATCAAAAAGATTATTACTTATTGTTGTTGTATTTTTTGTACTTTCTGCAATATTTGTTTTTACAGAAATTCAGGCTACCAACGCATATGTTTTTGGTAAGATAAAATCTAGCATTTTAATTTTTTAATATATATAATTATTTAATTTAAAATGTTTTAAACTTTAAATTAGTTTATCATATTTATTATATAAAGTCAAAAATGTGTATAATTTAAACATAGAAAAATGTTATGGGGATCATGATTTTTTTATGTAAAGAAAAAATTAAAAGAAATTTTATATTACAAAAGAAGCTCGCGCAATGCGCGAGCTTCAATCGATTTTAAATTTAAAAAAACAAATTTGCTTGAGTATATTTATTATTTCTTCAAAAATTTATCAATTATTGTTTCAAAATTTTCAATAGATAAAGCTCATCAAATAACAGAATATTCTCATGTTTCAATATTAATAATTAATGTTCATGGAGTACCTTTTATTCAGTATTTTTCTCATTCTATAGTATTTTGATTATATAAATCAATATATTTATTTGAATTTAAACATGTTTCAAATTGTTCAATATTTAATCAAAGTTCTTTTGCTAAAGGAGATAGTTTATCTTTACCAAATGTAGATCAATTTAAAGATTGTGTATTTTCATAAATTTTATGATAAAAATTTGCATACATTTTAGATCATCATAATTCTCAAGCACACATTGTTGCAACTGCCTTAATTTCAGAATTTTCATGAGCAACTCAACGATAGTTTTTAAAAATTGAGTTAATTTTATCTCAATATTTTTCATGTAATTTTTTTATTACTCAATCTTGAAATTGTCTTATACAATAAGGACATTCTAAGTCGCTATATTCTACTAACATAATTTTTGCATTTTCGTTTCATTCAATATAAGCATTTTTTTTAATTGATAATATTTCATCTTGTGTAATAGTTTTTGGTTTATCATTGTTTTGTAAAACATCATTTCATTGTGATGTTTTATATTGAGATATAAAACTTTTAATCTGTTCAAGATTTACTTTATTTATAATTTCATAATTTTCCTTACCTCAAACTTTAGAATATTCTATTTCTAAAATTTTTTGTCATAATTGATTTATAATATAATTTGATATAAAATAAAATCAAACTAATAAAATTAATATAAATCAAATAGCTATAATATAGTTATGTATATTTGATTTATTTACTGTTTCTTTGTTTAAATTAGCTTTATTCATAGGAAAATTTTATAAAATAATAATATGCCAACAATTAATTAATTTTATATTAAAAAATTACAAAAAACTCTAATTTAGAAAATTAAAATAATTTTATAGACAATATTAATTAATTTTTATTAAGCATGAATGTATAATATTACTTTTTTTTATAAATCAAATTTTTTTATCTATTATTTTATTTAATAATAATTTGTTTTAAATTTAAATATTTTTTATTTACGCTAAAAATATATTATAATTACCTTACGAAAAATTATTTTTTTTTGAAAAAATTATTAAATTGAATAATATATTTATACTTATTTATTAAATATAAAATCTATGAAACAAAAAAATATATTTTTTTTACTGTTATGATATATAGCAGGTATGGCTGTTTTTATGAAATTTAATAAAAAAACTCCTGAAATTATAAAAAAAGAAATTGAAAATAAAGATAAATGTATAGATGTTTTTTTAAATAATTTTATACAAATTCATAAAGATTTTTTTAGTTTTATAAAATCAAATATTTTATCTAAAGAAAACATTAAATCACTTAATGAATATAAAAAATTAATAAATAAAGAAGTTGATAAATTTAAAAAAGAAGCGGAATTAAAGATAAGTGAATTAAAAAAAATGTGAATAGTTAAAAAAAATGAAATAGAAAAAGAATTAGAAAAAATTTATAATAAAAAAGTTGTAGATTTAAATGATTTTATAAATTGGTGAGAATGATATTTGGAAGAATGAAAAAAAATTTTATTAAAAGCCTTTAAAGACTTACAAAAAAAATTAAATAATTCAGTAAAATCTGAAAAATAATTATTTTTAAATTTATAATTTAATTTTTATTTATGACTCATACAAAAGATGAAGATATTATTAATGATAATGAAAATCAAATAGATTTTGATAATATTGATGACAAATTACAAGAAGAAATTAAAAAAGCAGAAGAAACTGAACAAAAAGAATCAATTAAAAATTGATCTATGTTTTTGGAAATGGATAAATTTAAAAAAGAAATAGATAATTTAAAATTAGCCTTAGCAAGATCTCAGGCAGATTATCAAAATTTATTAATGAGAGCAGAAAGAGATAAAACTGATATGACTTTTTTTATAGCCTCAAATTTACTTACTAAAATTTTACCTTTTATCGATAATTTAGAAAGACTTATTAATAATACTCCTGAAAATTTACAAAACAATTCTCTTTATGAATGAATTAAATCTGTTTATAATGGTTTTATCAAACAACTTGAAACTATGTGAATAAAATCATTTAATTCTATTTGAATGGAATCAGATCACGATTTACATGAAGTTATAAGTCAAGCACCATGAAATAAATGAATAATAATACAAGAACTTGAAAAATGATATAAACTACAAGATAAAGTTATAAGATATGCCAAAGTTATTATATGAAATTGAAATATACAACAAGATATACAAAAAGAATAATTATTGGTAATAAATACTTTTTTGACTTTTTTTTAAAAAATATATACTTATCAAAAATTTACTCTATTAGTAATGTTTTTATCTATAGTAAAAAACTATATTTAGTATAATTAAAATTTAATAATTTAAATGATAAATAAAAAATTAGCAAATAATTTACAACAAGATGACTATTATTCTAAAATAATAGATGATTTTAATGATGCCAAAAAAGAAGATGAAACAATAAAAAAACCATCAAATATAAAACTTAAAATTAAGAAAAAAATTATTAATGAAGATAAAGAAAATAAAGAAGAAATAACAGATACAAAAAATTTTATTGATGAAAACAAAGATCTTCCTATTATAGATAAAGAAAATAAATTAAAAATTAAACATAAAAAAACTTCTAATGTTATTTCTTTTGAAAAGCCAGAAATATCAGAAAAAACTATTATTAGTATAGATAATAATTCAGAAAATACTAATATAAAAGATTCTTTGGATAAAGACAAAATTATTAAAAATAATATTATTAATGATGTACAAAAAAAAGAAGAATTGCCAATAAAAACCAAAGAAGAAAGTATTGATAGTGATGCTTTAAATAAAAAATTTTGATCATGAAAAAAATCTTTTTCAGATTATAAAAATAATAAAAATGTAAAACAAGATTTTAATCAATTTAAAAAAAGCAAAGATAGATCTGATTTTGAGAATGATAATTTTAAATGACATAAAGATTTTTTTAAAAAATCTAATAATTTTAAAAAACAATTAAAAACAATATGATTCTTAGAAGAAGATAATGATAATGCTTGTTTTTTTAAAAGATCCAAAAAAGCATCATGAATTCATCATGATAAAAATGTTAATGAAATTAAACAAACATTAACAGATAAAACATGACAAAAAATTGCATTAAAAGATTTTTTAACTGTTAAAGAGTTTTCAGATAAAATTTGAATACAATTATCTAAAATAATAGCTGAATTTTTAAAAAACTGAATGATGGTTAATTTAAATACAAAAGTTGATTTTGAAACATGTTTTATTATATCTGAAGTTTTTAATATTAATGTTTTTAAAGAAGAACAAAAAGATGTTTCTGTCGCTTCTATAATAGAATGAAAAATATCTGAATTATTAAAAAATGATGATCCAGAAAAAAGCATAACAAGACCTCCTATAGTAAGTATAATGTGACATGTAGATCATGGTAAAACTTCTATTTTAGATTATATAAGAAAAACTTCTATAGCATGAGAAGAAATCTGATGAATTACTCAAAAAATTTGAGCTTATCAAATAGAAAAAGATGATAAAAAAATTACTTTTATAGACACTCCATGACATGAGGCTTTTGGTGTAATGAGAGCAAGATGAGCACGTCTTACAGATATTGCAATTATTGTTGTAGCAGCAGATGAATGAATAAAGCCACAAACAATAGAAAGTATTAATCATGCCAAAGAGGCTGGTGTACCAATTATTGTTGCAATTAATAAAATGGATAAGCCATGAGCAAATCCTGAATTTGTAAAATGACAATTAGCAGAACAATGATTACAACCAGAAGATTGGTGATGAGAAACTATAGTAGTGCCAGTTTCTGCACATACATGATTATGAATAGAAACATTATTGGATATGATTTTATTGGTTGCTGAATTACAAAATTTAAAAGCAGATCCAGAAAGATTTGCAGTGGCTACTGTTATAGAGTCTAAATTAGACACAAAATTATGATCATTAGCAACAGTGCTTATAAATACTTGATCATTACATAAATGAGATAGTGTTATTTGTTGATGATCTTTTTGAAGAATAAAATTTATAAAAGATTATAAATGAAAAAATATTGATATGGCATTACCGTCTTTTCCTGTATTAATTTCTTGACTTAATAATGTAGTAGAATGATGAGATATTTTACAAGTAGTTTGAGATATTGAAATAGCAAGAAACAAGGCTCATGAATTTAATTTACTTAAAGCTTCAAAAAGTATTAATAATTTTGAATGAGCATCATTAGAAATGCTTCTTAATCGTATAAAAACATGAAATTTAAAACAACTTAAAATTGTATTAAAAGCTGATTCTAATTGAAGCCTTGAGGCTGTAAAAGATGCTTTATTAAAATTAAGTACAAAAGAAATTAAAGTTTCTATTATTCATGATTGAGTATGAGATGTAAATAATTCAGATGTACTTATGGCTGGTACAAGCCAAGCAATTTTGATTTGATATAATGTATGAACAATATGACAAGCTAAAAATATTTTGGCTAATTCAAAAATAGAATATATTAATAAAAAAGTTATTTATCATATTTTAGAAAAAGTATGAGCAATTATTACCTGAATGATAGACATTAAGCATGAAGATTTGGATTTATGACAAGCAAAAGTAAAAGCAATCTTTTTTACATCAAAAGATAAACTTATTTTATGACTTGATATATTAAATTGAAAAATAGAAAATAAATCAAAAATTAGAGTAATACGTGATAATAAAAAAGTTTGAAATTGAGAAGTTTTAAATTTAAAATCTTGAATTACAGATGTACATGAAATGTTAGAAAAAACTGAATGTTGAATAGCTTTTGTTTGAGACGTAAAAATAGAAGTTTGAGATATTCTTGAAATATTTAAAATAGTTCAACGCAAATAAAATTAAATATTTTTATATTATTTATACCTAAAACAAAATTAATCAATGTTCACGTAAGGTGAAGTAGTTTATTATATCTCCCTTCTTTTTTTTATTCAAACTCGTTATTGACTTTATAATTCAGTAATTTTTACACCTATTTCTTATTAAGAAGAAAAAAATATTTCAAAAATAATAAAAGTTCTTTTAGACTAATTTAAAACTTATTAATTATCTTGTAAATTTTTTAAAATTATTGTTTTTAAAATTAAAAATGTAAATTGTTTTTTATTACTTAAATTTGGTTTAGAAATTAATTTATCTATTTTTATCAATGCATTTTCTAATTTATTAAAAAACACATCATTACCTAATTTATTTCTAAATTTCAAAAAAGCATTATCTGCATTTTTATTTAATTTTGTTTGTAAATTATTAAAAGCAAGTGTATTAAAATCTTCTTCTATTTTTTTTCTTATAACTAATTCGGCATATTTATATTTTAAAATTTTTGCCTTTTTAATAATAATAGAATTAGTCTCTTTTTTTATTAAATTATCAATTTTTAAATTAAAATTATTTACAAGTAAATCTATAGCATTATATTTCATAGAGTCATTTAAACTTCATTTTAATATTTTTTCTTCTAAATCAAGAAGAGCTAAAGATTGAGATAAAACCTTTTTTTCAAGAGATTCTGTTTCAATAAGAGATTTAATATAATTAGTAATTTTATCTTGATAAGATACATATTTTTCTTTTGAGGCATTTAATAATGCTGTATTTAAAATAGAACTTCTATTTGCAATAATTTCTCATGCTCAATATATTGTAACCAATTTTTTTAATGCTATATTAGAATTTTCTAAATCTTTTCAAAGAGTATTTACATTATTTAAAAGAGTTCCTGTTTGACTTAATTCAGAAAAACGAATATTTCATAATGAATCATAAATTTTTAATCTAAGTTCTTTTTCTGAGTTAATAATATTTTTTGCTTTCATAAGAGAAAGAAACAATTCTTCATCATCTAAAAAATTTGCATCTAAATATTGTTGCCATTCTATCATTAAATTATCTATATAAGTCATTAATTTAGATTCAAATTGTTTTAAATTAGGATTTTTTGAAATTATTTGATTTATTCATTTTACAAGATTTTCTTTGATCTCTGTAGTATATTTAATTTTATTTGTCTTTAAAAGAACTACATTATTTTGTAAATTTAATAAAATTTCATTTTCTATAGTTCAAATTAAAGTATTTAGACTACTTATGTTATTTTCAATTTGTTGATATTTATTTTTTATGTTTTGAATAAAAGATATATAATCTATATTATCAGAAATTCATTTTTTAACATTCAATGAAACTTCTTGTATTTTTCAAGAAAATGAATTATAAAAATTATTTATAGTATTTGTGCTACCACTTAAAAAAATTAAATATTTATTGTTAATATCTTTAATTTTATTATCAAAAATAATTTTTTGAGCGGGAGAAATTTCTGAATATCAAATAGAAATTTCATCTTTTAATAAAGATAAATCATTTAATCAAGATTTTATATCAGAAAAAATTCATTGTTTAATTTTTAAAAATTGATCTGCTATTTCTTGTCTAAAATTATAAACATTAATTTTATTTGCTTTTAATAAAATATCTACATCGTCAGGATTAATATTTAAATCAGTAAGTGTTTTATCATATAAAGCACTTAATTCATAAGCTTTTTGTGTTAACAATGTTTCTTTTTCTGAAATATTTTTTGATATACTTGTATTTAATGTATTAATATCATTAATTAAATTTTCTTTACTTTTAAGTGCAAAAACATTTATATTTGATTGAAAAATGAAAGTAAATAATATTAATAATGTAATTATATTTTTTATCTTTAACATAATTAAATAATTTAAATTATAAAATACTTATTTAGTATATATTTATTTTTATATTTTCAATATAAAAACTTTCTTTTTAATTATATTTAAATTTTAATAAAATATAACTATAATAAATTATTCTTCTAATTCTTGTAAAATTTTATTTACAACATTAATATCTTTCCATGGAATTGGTCATTTATTTGTAACCTGGACAGTTTCTGCTCATTTTCATGCAATAAGAATTACATCATCTTTTTGTCATATTAAAAGCCCAGTTCTTATAGCATCTTTTCTATCTGGTATTATCCAAAAATTTTGTCATTCTTTTCTTTTGATTCATTTAGTAACATTATTAATAATACTTAAAGAATTTTCACTATAAGTATCATCATCTGTTAAGATAATTATATCACTTAAATTATCTACTACTTTTCACATTTTTGGTCTTTTTGTTTTATCTCTGTCTCAAGTAGCTCAAAAAATTGTAATAATTTTTTTTACTCACTCCATTTGCTTAACGGTTTCTAAAACATTTTTTAAAGAATTTTCTGTATGAGCATAATCAATAAATATCTTATATCATTTATTATTTGGAACTTCTTCTAATCTTCAAGGAATTCAAGTAAATTTTTCTATGGTTTTAATAATTTTATCGATAGAAATTTTTTGAGAAACAAGTACACAAAAAGCTGCTAATATATTATATATATTAAATTCTCACTTTAAACTTGTTTTTATATTTAAAGTATTAGATGGCATTTTAATTGTAAATTCTGTAAAATCTTTTTTAAATTTAATATTTTGAGCTTTAATTTGAGCATTATCATTTAATCAATAAATATACATATTATCAACTATTGTATCTAAAAAAATATAAGAATATTCATTATCCACATTAATAACTGCAATTTTTTTTACATTTTTCTTTCTTCTATATTTTACAAGATTAGAAAAAAGTTTAAATTTTGTATTTGCATATTCTTCCATTGTTTTGTGTAAATCAAGGTGATCTTGACTAAGGTTAGTAAAAACTGCAATATCAAAATCTAATCAATAATTTCTATTATAATATATAGAATGACTACTTGTTTCAATAATAGCATATTCACATCATGCCTTTTTGGCTTTTAATAATAATTTTTGTAATACGAAAGGCGAAGGACTAGTCATTTTTTTATTATTTTCATATGTTTTATTTCATATAATATAATTTACAGTAGAAAACATAAAAACCTTTTTTCATGCATCTATTAATCATTTTGCAATAATATTTGAAACTGTAGTTTTTCATTTTGTACCTGTCACTCAAACAACTATCATGTCTCTGGCAGGATTTCAGTATAAATAAAAGGCTATTACTCATCTAATATAATGATAAAATAATCTAATAGGATTATTAAGAGAAATTAAATTTTTAATATTCATTTTTTATTTAAATAAAAAATACTATCTTGATTTTAATAAAAAAAATTATAAAATCAATTTAACTTAATAATTTATTTATGTATAAATACTGTTGTACAAATTGTGGTTATGTATATAATCCATTTTTATGAGACATAGAACAAGAAATTCCAGCTAAAACATTTTTTGAGGATCTCGATATAAGATATTATTGTCCTTCTTGTGGAGAGGATAAAAATAGTTTTTATCCTATTTCCGAAACTATTCAAGAAATTGATGATATAGACAATATAAGCACTATGGAAGAAATACATATACCTTTTTTTTATGAAAAAAAGGGTAAATTAATTATAAATATTTGATCGGAAGATTATCCTTTTTTGGAAGATGAAAATCATTTTATAGAATATGTTTGAATATTTGATGAAGATTGAGAAGAAATTGCAATTGAAATTTTGCCAGATACAAACAAAGAAATAATTTTTAATATAGAAGACTTAGATTATTATGAAGTAAGATCTAGTTGTAATTTGCATTGAGTTTGGAAATGAATTAAATTATACCAAAAATAAAATTGTTCAATATTCACATGATAATATAAAATAGTTTATTTTAAAGCAAAAATAAAAATTATATTATAAGAAACCAGATTCGATTAAGTATAAAATAAATTGTTTAAAGTAAAATTTAATTTGAAAAATTCTTATAAAAAAATTATAATTTTACTAGATTTAATTTAAATTTATTTAATAAATAAACATTAATGGAAGAATTAAAAAAAGTTTGATTTGTTGCAATTATATGAAGACCAAATTCATGAAAATCAACATTTTTAAACACATTATTAAAAGAAAAAGTTTCAATTGTCTCTCCAAAGCCACAAACTACACAAAAATCTATTAAATGAATTTATAATGATAGCGATTCTCAAATTATTTTCTTGGACACTCCTTGATTAAATAATTGACAAGAATTATTTCAAAAATCTTTAAAACAAATTATAAATAATTCTATTAAACAAGCAGATATAATAGTCAGATTTATTGATAGCTCTAGAGAATATTGACAAGAAGAGATTATGATAGAAAATTTATTAAACACCATAAAAAAGCCAATAATTAATGTATATTCAAAATTTGATATAACAAAAATTAAAAATAATAATGATTTTTTGACTATAAGTTCCATTAATAATTTATGAATAAATAATCTTATAAATGAAATAAAAAAATTTTTATCTATTTCACATCCATTTTATGAAAATGACTATTATACTGATCAAGATATTTATAGTAGAATTTCAGAAATTATTAAAGAAAAAATTTTTTTAAATTTTAAAGATGAAATTCCTTATTCTATATTTGTCGAAACAGATGAGATTGACGAACATAAAGATTGTATTAAAATTTTGGCATATTTATATACAGAAAGAGAATCTCAAAAAATTATAATAATATGACAAAATGGACAAAATTTAAAAAAAATATTAAGTCAATCCAAAAAGGATTTAAATCAAATTTTTAATAAAAAAATTGTTTTAATATTAAAAATTAAAATTTTACCAAAGTGGAAAAAAAATAATAATTTTTTAAAAAAATTTCTAAAATAAATTTATGGTTAATTATAATTGTTTTGCAGAAACATTTTCTAATTCTAGACAAAATTTATTATGGCCAGAAATAGATTATTTTATTTCATATTTAAAAAAAAATTCATTTATTAAAAACAAAAAAAATACTCTAATCCTTGATATTTGATGTTGAAATTGAAGATTATTAAAATATTTAAAAAATCTGAACTTTAGTTTTGATTATTTATGAATAGATTCTTCTATAAAAATGATTACAGAAGCCAAAAAATCTTTTAAAGAATACAAGTTTAAATTATTAAAAATGGAAAATGTTGATAAATTAAAAACTAAATTTGATATTATATTTTTAATAGCCTCTTTTCATCATATTGATTGAGAAAAAAAACGACTTGATGTTTTAAAAAAAATTAAAAATTGTCTTAATTTAAATGGATATGTATTTTTTACAAATTGGAATTTATTAGAAATAAATAATTTTAAAAAATATAAATCAAGTTTTTTATGAAATTGAGATTTTAAAATCAAAATTTGATCATATTTAAGATATTATCATTGATTTAATATAAATGAATTAAATAATTTATTTAAAATATCTAATTTTAATATTTTAGAAAATAAAGTTTTTGATTGAAATAAAAATATAATATCAATTATAAATAAAACAAATTAAATAAATATTTAATATTATACTCAAGTAAAATTGCTTAACAATTAATCTAGTCTAATTTAAATATTCTATTTAAACATCTGAAGTAATCGCTATTTGTAGTAATGATCTGTATTATCAGGATTTCACATCTTATCTAAACAAAACATATCAGACATTTTTAGAAACTGGTACCTATGTCTATACCTATCTGGTTATTATTTTATTAAATTTTTTTGCATTAAAAAAATTTTTATTATAATTAAAAACAAATTATAAAATTACTTAATTTTGCTTATTTATGCCAAAAAAACTAGAAAAAACTTCTACTAAATATATTTTTATAATGTGAGGAGTAATGTCTTGAGTTGGTAAATGAATTACTTGTGCGTCAATTTGAAGAATTTTAATTAGTAAATGATTTAATGTAACCTCTATTAAAATTGATCCATATATAAATGTTGATGCTGGTACAATGAATCCAATTGAACATTGAGAAGTTTTTGTTACAGAAGATGGTGATGAAACAGATCAAGATATATGAAATTATGAACGATTTTTAAATAAAAATATTTATCGCGAAAATTACATGACGACCTGAAGAGTTTATTTGTCTGTAATTGAAAAAGAAAGAAATTTAGAATATAAATGAAAATGCGTACAACCAATTCCTCATATACCAATAGAAGTAAGAGAAAGAATAGATAAAGCAGTAGAAAAAGCCTGATCAGAAATTGCAATTATTGAAATTTGATGAACTGTCGGAGAATATGAAAATTTATTATTTTTGGAAGCAGCTAGATTTATGCATTTACAAAATCCAGATGATGTTTTATTTGTAATGGTAAGCTATCTGCCTGTACCAAGTATGATATGAGAAATGAAAACTAAACCAACTCAACATGCAGTAAGAAGTCTTAATGCTTCTTGAATACAACCAGATTTTATAATCGCAAGATCACCTACTCTTATAGACGAACCAAGAAGAAAAAAAATTGCTTTATTTTGTAATATAAGAAATGATGATGTAATATCTGCTCCAGATATAGATTCTATTTATGAAGTTCCTGTTAATTTTGAAAAAGATAAATTTTGAGATAGGATTTTGAAAAAATTAAATTTAAAAGCTCGTAAAAACGATATGAAAGACTGGAAAAAATTTGTAGATATTTACAAAAAATCAACTCAGGAAGTAAAAATTTGAATTGTTGGTAAATATTTTTCTACATGAGATTATACTTTAACAGATTCATATATTTCTGTAATTGAAGCTATAAAACATGCATGAGTTGCAAATAAATGTAAAATAAAATTATCTTGGATTAATACAGAAGAGGTAGAAAAAAAGTGAGTAAAAGTTTTAAAAGATTTTGATGGCATAATTGTACCTCAGGGTTGGTGATCTAGATGAAGTGAATGAAAAATTAAAACTATAGAATACTGTCGCACCAAAAAAATTCCTTATTTTGGACTTTGTTATGGTATGCAAATGGCTGTAATAGAATTTGCCAGAAATGTTTGTAAATTAAAAGATGCAAATTCTGAAGAATGCGATCCAAAAACTTCAAATCCAGTAATTCATATAATGTCAGAACAAAAAGTACTATTAGAAAAAAAACAATATGGATGAACAATAAGACTTTGAGGCTGGCCTTGTAAACTAATACCCTGAACTCATCTTGCTAAAGCTTATAAAGAAAAATTTAAAAAAGAAAATATAACTATTTCCGAACGTCATCGTCATAGATATGAATTTAATAATGCT
>CAYUQQ010000007.1:0-18700 GCA_964446905.1 uncultured Candidatus Peribacteria bacterium | reverse complement strand
TTTATTTTTTATTTCATTTTCATTTTCATAAATTATAAAATATGAAAATATTCAAGTAAGAAAAAATAAAAAATTTATTATCCAGATTCAATAATATCAAATTTGTTCTGATATAAGAGATCAAATTATCGATCAAGTGATGAGCAAAACTATATAGGTAATAGTCACTATTGCATTTACTGTAGCATCTCCAAATCAAGTTTTTTTAATTTCTATTCAGGTTATTATTATTTTTAAAACTGCCCAAATTCAATAAAAATATCATATAAAAACAGTTATTATATTAAAAATAATTATTGAATTTAATCAAAAATAATAAAGGAATAAGAGACAACATATATTTATTAATCAAATAAAAATTAGAAGAGTTTTTTTTGAAAATATTTTGGTAATAATTCAACCTGAAATATAAGCTAAGAATAAGCCAAGTGCCATATATCCTGATATTGTCTGTAAGTTAATGTTTTTGTATATTATACTATAAATTCACCAAAAATAATACTTATAAAGTCCAAAAATTAAACTCCATACAAGTACAAGAAGAATAAAAAAAATAAATGTATTGAATTTTTTCATATTTTACTTAATTAAATAGGCTTCCATAAAACCCACTTTTATTAAAATTTAAAAATTACTATATTAGAAAATTATTCATTTCAAAAAGTTTTTTTAAAATCTTTTTACATTTTAATAAAAAATTATACCATTTCTTTAAAATCTATGATTTAAGCTGATTCAAATGAAAATATATCTTTTTTTTAAGCAATATTATATAATTATGTGAAGCAATATTGCTTTATTTTTGCAAAAAAAATGAGTTACACCAAATTTAGCTAGCTGGTATTCATTAGTTGTAATTTTTCCTATGTTTTTCTTTTTGTATAAATTTACACATAATATTTTTATATTTTTCTTTATACTTTTTTTTGCAATAAATATTAAATTAATTTTAAATGCAATTGATTGAATTATTGCTAGGAATACATGAATTAATACAAAAGTTTGAATGTTTTTAAATGTTTGAACTGATATTTGACCTGATGTGTATATAATTTTTTTAATTTTTTTGAAAATTGGAGTTAATGAAAATCTAATTAATTTAATAATAGGAATTATTTTAATTTATTTATTATTAGAATATTTATTTATTTTTCTTTTTAATAAACAAAATTTATTTTTTTGAAAAGATCTAAGAACATTTTTCTACATTTTTATTTTTATTGTATTTTATTTTGAATTAGATTTTAATTATTTATTTTATTATTATTTTATTATTTTATTTATACATAATGTTTGATTTTTTATTAAAAAATGTCGAAATTAGTATCCTTTTTTGATTATTAATAATAGCTTTTATTGTTTTTTTTGTTGTTAAACATGAATATATTCATCAGAAAATTAAAGGTTGGATTTTTATTATAATTGCTTTTTTATTAGCTTTTTTAAATCAATATTTACTTATATGTTTTCTTTGATTAATTTTATGTTTAGCTATTTTTGAATGAAAAAAATTATTAAGTTTTTCATTATTATTAAATATATTTTTTTCTTTAATATTTATTTTTTTACTTTGATGATTTTTGGTTTATATTTATTTCAATTTAAATATTTTTTTTCGAATATTCGTATTTATTTCTTTTTCTGATATTATTGCATATACAGTTGGAAAAAATCTTCCATGGATGAAATGATTTACAAATTTTAGTCCAAATAAGACGCTTTCTTGAGTTTTATGACAAATATTTTTTTTAATGGTTTGTTTATACTTTTTTTTAAATTTTAATATAATTGTATCATTATTATTTTGAATATTAGCTCCAATATGAGATTTATTAGAATCATATTTTAAAAGAAAAGCATGAATAAAAGATACTGCGGATTATATCCCATGACATGGATGAGTTCTTGATAGAATTGATTCAAGTTTTTTAAGTATTAATTTATTATTAATTTTTAATTTATTTTAAAATGTTTTTTCCTCCTATAAAAAGAAATGATATTTGGCAAATGGGACATAATAAGTTAACTAGTATTAATATAAATTCCAATATTATTAATTTTAAAAACATTAGAGATATTGATTATATTAATAAAAAAGAAAAATATTATGATGAATTTTTTGATTTGAATGATTTAAGTGATATTTATATTATAAGTGTTCCTTTTTGATTTTGAAATTTTATGTCTCATATTATGTTGGAATTTGATTTTAAAATAGATAAAACAATTGTTTTATCTATTGAAGCACGTAGACAACCTTGAGAGGATTTTGATTTTTTTAAATGATTTTTAAGGCATTTCGGACTTATTTATGTTTGGTGAAGTGTAAATGATTTGATTTGATTAAGAAAAGATATTCGTAAATTAAAAGTTTATAAATATAAACTAAGACTTAATGAAATCGAAAAAAAGAAAGGCTTTCTTTATTTTATTGATAGAACAAATAAATTAATTAATTCTCCTGAATATTATAATACCTTTTTTTCTAATTGTACAACGAATTTATGGGATGCATTCAAGCTTAAAGAGAAACATGATAGGCCAAAATTTAGCAAGGAAGTATTTTTTTCATGATTTTTAGATAAATACTTATATCAAATATGATTAATAGAAAATAAATATTCTTTTGAACAAACAAAAAATAATGCTTTAATGAAAAATTAATACTTTAATGAAAATATTTATTTAATATCAATTAAGTTAATTTCTTTAAATTCTTTTATTACGAGTTTTATTTTTTCTGTAAATCTTTCATAAACATAATAATCTTCTTGTTTTGACTCTAAAGTTAAATTTATTTTCATACAATTATTTTCAATTTTTTCTGTTTTAATTTCATCAATATTTATATTCATATTAAATAATATATCAGTTAATTCATTTAATACTCATATTGAATTTTCAAAAATAATTTCTACAATTAATATTATTCATTTATTTTCTAATCATTCCCAATAAGCCTGAATAAATCTAGATATATTTAATTTTTTTAAAAATTTACAAGATATTTTATGTATATTTAATCAACTTCTACTAGTTATGTATCATAAAATTTTATCTCATTTTTTTGGTTCACAACAAGAGGCAAATTTAAATGGTATATTTTTTTCTCATCCAATAATAATATTTCATTCTGTTAATTTTTGAATATTTGATAATGTAGATTTTAATATTTTTTTGCTATTTTTTTTAGATTTTATTTTTTCTAAATTTCAATCTGTATTTATAATAATATTTCTAAGTATATTAGAAGGTTTTCTTGATAAATTTCAAATTTGTACCAATAAATCTTCTTTTCATTTTGTATCTAAAACATGTCAATCTATATTTTTAAGTATTGAAAGTTCTTTATCAAGAAATATTCAAAAATTTTTTTGTAAATAATTATTTAAAATAAATTTACCTTTTTCAATTAAATATACTCTATTAGATTTATTAATATAATTTTTAATAACCTCTTTTGCTCTAGTTGTTTTTACAAATGATAACCAGGTAACAAGAGGACTTTTATTTTTGTCTGTAATAATTTCTACAGTATCTCAATTATTTAATTCATAATCTAATTGTACAATTTTATTATTTATTTTTGCCATAGAAACAGTATTTCATAAATCTGAATGTATTGAATATGCAAAGTCTATAGGAGTAGATCATTTTGGTAAATTAATAATGTCTCATTTTGGAGATAAAGCAAAAATTCTATCTCAAAAAAAATTCATTTTTATATTTGATATAAATTCAGCATCTTCTTGATCTTTAAATTTATTAATAATATTTTTAATTTCAGAAACCCAATAACTATCTTTTGATATAATTGATTTTCATTTTTCAGAATAATCAAAATGAGCAGCTACTCAAATTTCTGCTTTTTTATGCATATCTTTTGTTCTAATTTGTATTTCTGTTGGTTGAGTTCTTAATTTTCTAAGCATTCAAATTATGGTAGTATGTAGACTTTGATATCAATTTTCTTTTGGTAAAGCAATATAGTCTTTAAATCTTTTTGGAATAGGATGCCATTTATTATGTATTTCTCATAAAATTTCATAGCAATGAGGTATAGAGTCTGTAATAATTCTTAATGCAAAAATATCATGTAATTCAGTTATTTTATCATATCATTTTCTTTGCATTTTTTTATATATACTATAAGGAGATTTAATTCTAAAAGATATATCAATTATTGGTATACTTTTAGGAATTGCTTCATTAATTACGTCTTTTGTTTGTGATATAAAAATATTTTGTTCTTCTTTTAAATTATCTAATTCATTTTTAATTTTAAAATATTCATCAGGATATAAATGTTTAAAACATAAAGTTTCTAGAGTTTCTTTAAAATTAAATAATCATAATCTATTTGCTATTGGAGCGTATATATTTAAAGTTTCGGATGCAATTTTTTTTCTTTTTTCTATTTCACTATGAAATTCCAAAGTTTTCATATTATGAATACGATCAGCAAGTTTAACGAAAATAATACGAATATCTTCACTAATTGCTATAAACATTTTTCTTAAATTTCATAAATCACGTGCTTCTCATTTATATTTTAATTCTGTTAATTTTTTCATTCATCATGTAATAGTAGACATTTCTTCTCAAAATATTTCTTTAATTTCATCTAATGTTATCGGAGTATCTTCTGGTACATCATGAAGAAAACATGCTTGTATTGAAATTAAATCTGGTTTTAGTGCCAAAATTTCTATAGCCGATTCTACAGGATGTATAATATAAGGTTCTCATGATTTTCTAAATTGTCAATTATGAGCATTTTTGGCAAATAAATAAGCTTTTTCAATATCATTTTTTATTTTTTCTTTAGACACATTATTCATATATCAAGTAACTACATGAATAATTTCTTCTATTTTTTTATCTATTTCATTATAATTAAAATCTAATTTATTTATGGTTTTTTTGTTATTTTTTTGCATTTTTTTAAATTAATTAAATTAATAATTTTATTTAATAAATTATCAATATTATATAAGTTTAATTTAAAACAAAAAAACTAATCTTAAATAATTAAAAGAATTTTTTATTGTTTTAAAATAATTATTTTTTTAATGAAGTATTTTATTTAAAAATTTTTTTAATTCTGGTCACATATCTTTTCTGCTTAATGCAAATTCTATATTAGTTTTTAAATATTCTAATTTATTTCAACAATCATAATATTTTCCATTTTGAATTTCGCAAGCATATAAAGGAATTCATGCTTTTTTTAATTTATTAATACCATCAACTAACCAAATTTCGTTATCTTTTCAGGGCTCTATGTTTTCTAATGCATTAAAAATTTCTGGAGGTAATATATATGCTCACAAAATTCATAAATTTGAAGGAGCCTTGTCTGGATCAGGTTTTTCTACAATATTTTTTACTTCATAAATATTGTTTTCAATATGTTTAATTTCTGCTATACCATATCTTTTTAAACTTTCTTTATCATTAATTCTAAATCAAGAAACAACCATTCATCAATATTTATTATAAACATTTATCATTTGAGACAATCTTGCTGGCGATGCATAAATAAATTCATCTCACCACATTACTGCAAATGATTCATTTCAAATAATATGTTTTGAATTTAAAATTGGAGTACCATTGCCATATGGTCATTTTTGTCTAATATAAATAAAATTGGCAAGATCAGCAATATTTTTAATTTCATTTTTTAATTCATTTTTTCATTGTTTTGTAAGCATTGATGTAAGTTCATAATTATAATCAAAATGATCTTCTATTGCTCTTTTACTTGCTCAGGTTACTATAATAATATTATTAATTCAAGAATCTACAGCTTCTTCTACAACATATTGTATAATTGGCTTATCTACAATTGGTAGCATTTCTTTTGGTTGAGCCTTGGTAACAGGAAGAAATCTGGTTCAAAATCATGCTGCTGGTATTATACATTTTGTAATCTTTTGCATTTATTTTTAAATTAAAAAAATTTATTTAGTTATTATATATTTTTTAAAAAAAATATCAACTTTCTAAAAATTTTTATAATTTTTTAAATATTTATATATTATATAAATTATTCACTTATTTTTCACATTAAAAACTTGAAATAATAATATTTTTATCCATAATCATTTTAATATTTTTTTATTTAAAACTTAAAATGAAATTTATTTTAAATATAATTTTAATTTTATTGTTAATTAATAGTCTTAATTTTACTTATTGAGAAAATGTAAATACATGATCATTTTTATCATGATCTAATATAAATGATATAAAAGATAATAATTTATTGTCTACATGATGAATTATTAAAAATAATGTTTCCGATGCAGATAAAGCAAAATTAGAACAAGATTTAAATATATTATTAATAGAATCTTATAAAACTAAATTAGATCAAATTTTAGATAAATTAAATTATAATATAAAAAATGAAATTAAAGAAAAACAAATAAAAATTTTAACAAACATTCTTATTTCTGTAAATAATAAAATAAGCGAAATTTTAGAAAATAAAAAAATTTCTAAAAATAGAAAAGAAATTTTAGTACAAATCTTGTCTCATATACAAAATACTGTTGAACAAAGTATTAAAACAAAATTACAAGAATCAAATTAAAAATAAATAAAAATTTGAAATCAAATTAAATCTTGTTAAGATTATTTTGATTTTTTTTAATTGATTTAAATATTTTTAATATGCATTTTATATATATATTTTTAATTTGATTTATATTAAATATTTTTATTTTTCCTTTTATATCAAATTCATTAGATAATTTAAATATAAATGCTAAAATTTTAACATCATTAAATAATAATATTATAACATGAAATGATAATTTAAATTCTACATTTTTTGTAGTAAAAACCGATAAAAAATATACAGATTTAATTTTAAAATCAAATTGTAATAATTCTCAAAAAATTATATATACAGACACAACATCGTATTCGTTTAATTTATTTTTAGTTAAATTTAAATTATTAGATAATTTTTGTTTAGATAAAAATATTTTTGTTTCTATTAATGATGTTTTATGTAAAGATTCTAAATATAGAATTAAAACTAAACATGAAGGAGAAGTTTTAAATAATTTTTTAAATTATAATAATTCTTTAATTAAAGATCAAATCAATATAACTACTGAAAAAATTTTTGATATTAAATCAGAAATATCTCAAATTTCACAAAAAAACAATATTTTATCAAAAATTAAATTAGTAAATTTATCATATATTTTAAATTATAAAAATTTTGAATTAAAATTATTAACCAATATTAATGAAGAAAGAGAAAATTTAAGATATAAAATTCCAGTTGAATGAAAAAAAATACCGACTCAAACATCTTTAATACCTAATGCTTTAAGATCTTATAGATCTAAATATACAGATTGAATTCATCATTGATATGATATTTTAGCATTAAAATATACTCCAGTTATTGCTGTTTGAAAATGAGTAATTATTCGTATTTTAGATAATTTTACATGGGAAAATTTTGATAACATTATTAAAAATAATTTAACATATATTGATAAATTAAATAATTTAGATATTTATAGATGAAACCAGGTTTGGTTAAAAACAATGGATTGAAATGTATTTTTTTATTCACATCTTAATAATGTAGCATCAGATTTATATGAATGAAAGATTGTAAATAATTGAGATATATTGTGATTTATTGGAAATAGTTGAATTCCAGATAAAGATTATAAAGATTATCATTTACATTTTGAAATTCAAATAAATCCTTTTATACAAAATAAATATAGTAATTTAGATATAATTCAATGGGATTGGTTTTGAAAATGAAAAAATATTGATTGGATTTTAAAACAAAATAAATTAATTTTTATGTAATATATTAATTAAAATAATTATTATTAATAAAAAAATTAAATACCATTTTGACTTTTTTAAAAAAAATATATAATGCTGCCGTTTTGAATTATAGTAAAAATTATTATTAAAGTTATTTATTAATTTTTTATTTAATTATTTTGGGGATTAGCCAAGTGGTAAGGCAGCGGACTTTGACTCCGCCATTCGGGGGTTCGAATCCCTCATCCCCAGCCATAAAATCTTTATGAAATAAAAATTTTCCTTAAGTCTTAATCTTATCCTTTGCCTTAACCTGATATGAGAATTAAGTAATTTTTTATTAAAATCAATGAATACCATTGCGCTTTTGATATAAAACATTTTTTCAATAAAAGCAAGAAAAAACCCTTGTAAAACTTTACAGGGGTTTTGTATTTTTTTTGGTTTAAATCAATCTTTATAGATACTTTAAACTCAGATTTATTATTATACTAATCTTGGCTTTTGTTAGAAGGTGATCTCAAAATTAAAAGACTTTCCACAAATTGGGGATTATTTATTTTCAACTGTTTTAGTTCATCTGAATTTTCACTTATAATTTTACCATCAGGTGTAATATAAACATTAGAAACCCCATTTATATAAGGCGTTAATACTGATTCAATTTCAGATTTATCTGGTTTGTTTCTTTTATTTGACCCACCAAATTGTTGTTCTAATTCTTTAATTGAATAAATTTGTAACATTTTATGTTCCTCCTTAATAATTAAATTTTAGTTATACTCTCAAAATGATACATAATATTTTAAAACCTAGTATCTTAAATATATGATAATTAAAATAATTAGATTTTAAACATAAAATTCACATTTTGAGATTTTTTGTTTAAACTTTTGTAATAAAATTACCTCCAAACTCTTTTTTATATTCATAAGCATGAAGCCAAATACAAAAAAGACTAATAATAGTAATTATTATGTAGTCAGGGTTCCATTTTTTACTAGAATTACTAATTGGTACGAAACTATTAAATGTTTTTATTACATCAGGTTTGATCCCATCTTTAAATTTACCCCAGTTATTGAATTGATATTTACCTCCTTCAAGACAATTTTTTATTACATCTTTGTCAATAATTATTGGTTCTGGTGGAGAATAAGGATAATTTTCTGGGTAATAAATTCTCGTTAAATAATAATTGTTACTTTTTGTTATTAAGCAACCTTCAATATACAATTCTTTAAAATTTTGCATAAACATAAACTGTGGAAAAAACTGCTTTACTAAATTAAATTTATGATAAAGTTTGTTTGAATTTTTGGGGTCTTTTTTTATCCAATTAACATCAGATTTCATTTTATTTTGCATAATTTTATTTCTCCTCTCTTTTTTATTATTTTAAAGAACAATTTATTTTTGTGAACGCATAATAAAAAATTAGTTAAAGAAAAAAACTGAAAAATAGGGTGAACTTATACAAAATTTGATTTTTTTATATTATATATATTATATAAATTAAAAAAATATTTACATTAATAATTTATTAAAATTTATGAATGAAGAAAAAATAGGAAATGAAAAGATTAGAAAGCAATTTAATAAAGACATAACTTCAAATGATAAAATTAAATGAACTGTTATAAAAACTTCAAAAAAAATAGAAAATATTAATACTGCAAATGCCGAAAATACTGAAAATAAAGATATTATTCTGGAAAGCAGTCTTAAAGAAGCAAGATGATATATGTTATTAAATGAAAAATTTCAATGACAGTTTAATTTAATCTATTATCCATGTTGTGGCAATGATATTACCCCGAGTGATTGATTTAAAAATAAACGAGTTATATTTGCAGATATAGATACTGCAAAAATTGATGCCATAAAGAAAAGATGACTAGAATGATATAATGTTGATGTTACAAAATTTAAACCAGAAGGAGTTGATTCAATTATATTATTTAATTCCGTAATTTCTTCTACAAATTTTGTTAATATTTTAAAAAAATGATGATTAATTTTAGCTAATAATCATCTTGGTACTGCAACAGAATTATTCAATAATAATTCTTTTGAATTTATATGATTATTAAATTTAACCTGAAAACAAATTGAGTTAGATACTTCTAATCTAGAAGATTGCTTGAAAGAAGTTGAAACAGATGAAGAACTTAAAAATACTCCTTCTTCTTTTTGATCTGCAGATTACTCAAGTATTAAAAATATGGTTTTAAAAGTATATTGAACAGAAAAAGATTTAATAACTAATTTTAAAAAATTGTTGACAGAAAAAAGAGAAGGTTTAATAAAAATACCTAGATTTTTGATTTATAGAATCGAATGAGAAGAATATCCAATTTTTACAGTAATAGATTTACCAAAAAAGAAGTGAACAGCAGATGATTTGTATATTTTTAAGAAGATAAAATAATGTTTCTTTTTTTTTTCAGTTTTTTTCTTTTAAAAAAAGGTTAATAAGATATATGTTTATTTATTAACCTTTTTATTATGAACAATATTAATAAAAAACTAACATCTAACAAAATAGTAGAGTTTTATAATGATTATTTTGAAAAAAAAGATAAAATATTTGGGATAATTAATCTTTGTAAAGATAAAATTTGATATTATCTTGATTTTAAATGAAAAACTTTTGCATATAAATGATTTGATAAGCAAATTATTGATGTTAGAATTTATAATTGAAACTATGATAATATTGTTGTTATGAACAAAGAAATTATTGATTGTATATTAAAAAATAATTTATCTAAACATTCTTATCATTATTCATGAATGCATGATAGTTGATGAATGAGTATTGATATATGAATAACAAATGATAATTGATTAACAACTGAACAAAGAATAGTTTGAGCATTACTTTGGATAAATGATTTTATTTGAAAAAGATCTTACGATATAAATAATAAAAAGTATAAAAACCTTTAGAATCATGTGTACTATTTTATAGATACCTGTCAATAGGAAAAATAGAACCTTGATATTTGTTTTTTTAACAATTTAAATTAAACTAGGTTTCACTATCACGAAACTATCGAACAACTTTAAGATATAGAATATATCATTTATTTTTATTTAAAAATAGTTTTTCAGATACATATGCCATTAATAGTAATTTTTATCTGCATTTATATCAGTAATTTCTTTATTGGCATTAACTGAATTTAAATTACAATATTTTTTATATTTGTTATCTATAAAACATTTTTCAATAATTTTTTGATTATTAAATTTTCTTTAATTTTTCAGTTTTTTTCTTTTTTTAAAGAAATATTATTTATTTAAATTTATTTTAAATAATATTTTTAATTTTAATGATTTCAAAAATTAATTCAGTTTGTATTAATGGTCTTGAATGAACAAAAATAGATGTAGAGGTTGATATTATTTGATGAATGCCACATTTTGCTATAGTATGATTACCAGATACTGCTATTCAAGAAAGTAAAGAAAGAGTAAGATCTGCTGTAAAAAATTCATGATATTATTTTCCTAGCACAAAAGTTATTGTAAATTTAGCACCAGCAGATATTAAAAAAAGATGACCAAGCTTTGATCTTGCTATAGCTATTTGAATTATATGAAAAGATATTTATTTGGACAAAGATTTATTAGATAAATCAATTTTTTTATGAGAATTAGCACTTGATTGAAAATTACGTTCTATTAACTGAATTCTTCCTGCAGTAATATTTGCAAAAGAAAATAATTTTGAGTTTGTTTTTGTGCCAGAAGAAAATAAATATGAAGCAGCTTTAATTTCTGGTATTAAAATTATTCCAATTTGAAAACTATCTTCCATAATAGATATTTTAACAAAAAGATCTATTCCTATTATTATGCCAAATATTGATTTATCTAATTTTATAAAAAATAAAAAAGTGGATGATATTTTTGATTTTAGTTTTATTATTTGACAGCAACAAGTAAAAAGAGCCTTACTTATTGCTGCTTCATGATGACATAATTTATTAATGGAATGACCTCCATGATCATGAAAAACAATGTTGGCAAAAGCATTTTCTACAATTTTACCAGATATGGAATTATCTGAAATTGTTGAAGTTAGTAAAATTTATTCTATAGTATGATTGCTTACAAAAGAAAATCCATTAGTATTTCATAGGCCATTTAGAAAAATTCATCATACAGCAAGTATAGTTAGTATTATTTGATGATGAAAAGATTCAAGACCATGAGAAATAAGTTTGGCTCATAAATGAGTTTTATTTTTAGATGAATTTTTAGAATTTGACTGACGATTAATTGAAACATTAAGACAACCTATGGAAGATTGAGAAATTATAATAAATAGAATTAATGCTAGTTATAAATATCCTGCAAAATTTACTTTTATTTGAGCGCTAAATCCTTGCCCATGTTGATTTTTGTGAGATAAAGAAAAACAATGTGTATGCAATCCTATGCAAATAGAAAGATATAGATCCAAGTTATCATGACCAATTTTAGATAGAATAGATATTTTTATAAATGTTCCTAGGATTAAAGTTGAAGATTTTGATAAAAATAATACAACACAAATAACAAGTAATCAATTAAAAATACAAGTAGAAGAAGCAAGAAAAATTCAATTAAAAAGATTTAAAGAAACAAAAAAAACTTATAATTCAGAAATGACCAATAAGGATATAGAAATTTTTTGTAATTTAGAAAAAGAAGAAGAAAAATTTTTAATAAATGCTATGCAAAGATTAGATTTATCTACAAGAGTTTATTTTAGAACATTAAAATTAGCCCGTACTATAGCAGATTTGGAAGGATCAAATTTAATTAAGCTAAATCATTTAGCAGAAGCATTAAGTTATAGAAGAATTTAAATATTTAATCAAAAAAACTTTAAAAAATTGACAAATTTAAAAAAGTATTTTAAAATTACATAAATAAATTATATAACTATTATAAAAATGAATCAAAATAATCAATTAATTTTAAATTTTAGTTCTTGAAATGAATATTTTAGTAAAAGAACACAAAATTTTTGAAAAGTTATTAACTTTAATAATTATATTTTTTATAAAGAAGCTAGTACTATTTGAAATAATTTTTTTAATTTAAAAATTAATTATGAAAAAAGAAGTTTTATAATTAAATGAAGTTATTTTAATAAAAATAATTTTTGAAATTCAGATAAAATAAATATTCAAATAAATAATATTTTTGGATTTAAAAGCTTTATGTATGTAAAATATCGTCCTACAAAAAAAGAAGAACAATCTTTTTTAAAGATTGTTCAAAATATTTTATATAATTATAGTCAAATAAATACAAATTAATTTTATATTTAATTTAAAAAAACCATTTTAGAATGCTTCAGTTACGTTTTTAAGTAAAATTCTTTTATCTTCTGGAAATTTAATATTTTCTAGATAAGAAATTACTTTTTCAAATATACAAAACTTATTATTGTTTTTATAAAAAAATCAATTTCATTCAAATTTCATAGGATCAAAATTTTTTAAAATTCAAGTAAAGGTATTTTCTTCTGGCATAATTGGAACAATTCATGCTCACATATATTTTACAACATCAACTCAATCAAAATTATTATCATATACAAAAAAATCAAATCAAATAAAAGAATTTGGATTAATTTTTTTTGTAGAAGAAATATTGTTTAATTTAAAATCTTCATCTGTACCCAAAACAATGGCTCATAATCAAATTTCAGATAATCATTCTAAAATAAAATTTCTTATTTTCTTATCTTCTATAGCGATGATTCAAACATAAGAAATACTTCTAGAAATTGCAAATTGAGTTTTTATATTGTTTTTTGTGGTTTGTTTTAAAGAAATTAAACTTGTAAGATTATTTGTAGAGCTCATTTATTTTTGTTTTAAATTATAAATTATTTTGTAACTAAAATAATTTTATCATAAAACAAAAATATTTGCTATAATTTAAACTTGACTGTATAAATTTTAATTTTGTATTCTATAAAATAAATAACAAAAAGGCTTTAAAAGGCTATTTTAATTTTATTTAAAATTTTATCTACATCATATAAATTTTTAACTGTTACAAGTTCTTTTCTAAAATTTTTTACACCAGCAAAATCATGAAGATATTGTACTAAATGTTTTCTGATTTCTAAACTTCATTTTTTTTCTCACTTAATCTTAATTAAAAGTTTAGCGTGATTTTTCATTATTTTTAAAATTTCATCTAAATTTGGTTTATAATTACCATTTAAAAAACACCAAGGATTTCAAAAACTTGCTCTTCAAATCATAAATCAATTAAGATTTCACATTTTTTTTATACCATCATCTATATTTTTTATATCTCAATTACAAATAATTGGAATTTTAATATGTTTTTTTAATTCATAAATTGGAGCAAAATTTGCTTCTCAACTAAATCATTGTTTATAGGTTCTTCCATGAATTGTAATTAAACTTGCCCCTGCATTTTCAAGTCATTTACAGAAATTTATAAGATTTTTTTCATCCAAAAAGCCAAGTCTAGTTTTTACAGAAATTGGAATTTTTACAGATTTAACCATTTCTTCAACTATCTTAAAAGCTGTTTTTTCGTCTTTTACTAAACTTACTCAATGACCGCTAGATACTACTTTTTTTGCTGGACATCACATATTTATATCTATTCAAGCAATTCAAAAGTTTTCTACAATTCAAGCCGCTTTTTTAAAAGATTCTGGATTTTTTCAAAATAATTGAACTATTAATGGTTTTTCTATTTTTGAATGTGGTAATACAGATTTTGCTAAAAATTTTGAATTAATAATTCAATCTGCGCTATAAAATTCTGTAAAACAAATTACATTTTGATTTATACTTTTTACAATTTGACGATAAGCACCATCGGTATATCAATCCATTGGAGCAAGTGCAATTATAGGTCATTTTTTAGATAATTTTTCCCAAAACATATATTATAATATTATTTTTTTTAAATCATTTTTTAATTCTATTTTAAAAATATATTTTTTTCAAAATATTTTGAAATTTAATTTAAATGCATGTAAAAATTGTCTATTTAATCAATATTTTTCATAAAAAATATTATTAATTTTTTTATTTCAATATACTTTATCTCAAACAATAGGAAATCCAATGCTAGATAAATGCACTCTTATTTGATGAGTTCTTCAAGTTAAAAGATCAATTTCTAATAAAGAATATTTATTATCAATAAATTTTAATACTTTAAATTTTGTTTGAGCTAATTTGGGATTAATAGGATCTGTAGTTGTCATTTTTTGTTTATTTCATTTATCTCTTCAAATATAAGATTCTATAAAGCCCTCTTTTTCTTTTATGATTCAATTTATTAAAGTAATATAATTTTTTTTAATTTTTCTTTCAGCAATTAATTTTTGAAATTCTTTCATATATTTATCATTTTTTGCAATTATTAAAAGTCAACTTGTATCTTTATCCAAACGATGTACTATACCAGGTCTTTCTACTCAATTAATTTTAGATAAATCTTTTAAATAATAAAGTAAGGCATTTACAAGAGTACCACTTTTTCATTTTTCTCAAGGTACAGGATGAGTATTTATTCCTGCATCTTTATTTACTATAGCAAAATTTTTATCTTCATAAATAATATCGAGTGGCATTTTTTCTGCTTTTAAATCCAATTTTTCTGTTTTAAAATTTATTTCAATTATATCCTTATCTTTTATTTTTAAATTTTTTGTTATAATAGATCAATTTACTTTAATTTCTCAAGTATCAATAAGGCGTTGTATATAGCTTCGTGATTTATCACTAAAAAAATTAGATAAATAAATATCAATTCTTTTTGTTTCGTTTTTAGATAAAGATATTTTTAAAAGCATTTTTTTAAAAAAATTTATATTTATAGATATTTTTTATGTTATGATATTTTTTTAATAATTCAAATTTTTATATTTGAATTATCTAGTTTTAAAGAAAAATCATAAATAGTTCATGAACAAGTTAAAGGAAATTTAATTTTAAAATTTGATTTTATAAAATTAATAATCGGAGCTATAATTTTTCAAATCATTTCATTTTTATTTTTACTATAACTAGATAATGGTAATTCTTTATTGCTAATTTCTTTTCAAATATTTTCTAATAATAAAGTTAAAATTTCTATTGTTGCATTTTGAGAAGATATGTCTTTGCTTGTTAATTTTTCTCAATTATAATAAATTTTATTACTTATAGTATCAAAAATTATACAATCTAATTCTTTTTTAATTATTTCATCATATCATCAAATATAGGATTCATCTTTGTTGTTTTTAAATAAAACATGATGTTTTTGAATATAATTAGAAAAAAGTTCATTAGAAATAAATTGTTCTACAATTACTCAATCATTGCATTCTCAATCAAGATAAGAACTGTATTCTATTTTAATATTTGGATAAAAATTTTTTAAATCTTGAATTGTTTTATTTATTGTATTTCTTGAAATTCAAGATTTCATAACTACAACATATCATCATCATAATTTTCAATAATAAGCTGGCGTTATTCATATTTTTTCTTCAGGATTTGATTTATTTTTTTGAAAATTATAAATTAATAAATCTGCAAAATTACTTTGATTTTCAATAATTGAAGTAGCGTTTCTGTATTGATTTATATTATTAATAAGTTTTTCAATATCATCATTTTTATATCATGAAGAAAATATTTCATCAATAATTTGAAGCGTATTAATATTTAAAATTGATAAACTATCTGAAATAGTTTCAAAAATTATATTATTTTTTGTAAATTTAAAAAAATTTGATTTTTTTAAAAGTTCTAACTTAATTGTTTTATTTAAATATTCTTCATTTTTTTCAAATTCTTTACTATCTCAAAATTTATAATATTCTATTAATTGAGTGTCTGTAGGTATTCAAGAAAATATCATTAAATAGTCTAAAGGAATTTTTGTATTATTTCATATTTGTTCAAATTGATATTCAATTTTATCTAAATCAAGAATATCATTTTTTCAATCCATTTTTTCTGTAATATAATAAGTAATTCAAGAATTATTATCTAATGTTTTTATTACATTTTCTCAATTTGAATTTCAAAATCTTCAAATATAATCAATTTTCCATCAATTAATAAATACTTCATTTTCATTATATTTTTTTAAGAATTTATTAATTCAATAAGAAATTAATGCTCATAATGTTCAAGAAAATCAAAACGAATGTCATCTTGAAATTTCTGATAATATTTCAAATTCAAATCATGTTTTATATGAAATACTTTTTATAAATTCTATAATTTTTTGATATTGAGAATTAATTTTTTCAAAAGAAACTTCTTCAAAATCATTTTTAATTATATTATAAATTAAAGCTTTTTTAATAACAATATTATCATCTTTTCTTTTTTTAATTCATAAATAACATTTAATTGGCATTTTAGATTTTATTCTAATAAAATTTGAAACATGTTTTGCTGATGAAAGTGGAGACCATGAAAAATTAAAACATCAACTTATAATTAAATCATTTCTTATAAAAAAATTTTTATAAATTTCAGGAAATGTTTTTTGTAAAAAATTAGTGTTAAATTCTGTTCTTTCCATGTTAATTATAATTAATAAATTAAAATTTATAATAATTAGTGTTAATATGTTAACAATAATAATTAAAAATTAAAGAAAAAAACTGAAAAATTAAAGAAAAAATTATATATAAGAAATAAATCGCTAAATAATCTAATTATCATTTAAAAAATTATTAATTAATAATATAAATATAAACTAGATTTTTAATTATTTAAAAATTCAAACTTTTTTTTATTGTGTTCATTTAAAGTTTTTGAAAAATAAATCATTCAATTATTATCATGTAAGTAATAATAATACAAAGAATTTTCAAAATTTATAATTGAATCAAATGTTTCTTGTGTCACGTTTGATATAGGCGTAGGGGGTAATCATAAAGAATGTCTTGTATTGTATTTAGATTTTATATAAATTTTTGATCATATAAATTCTGGAGTACATTCTTGTGATGTTAAATTATATTCATAACATACTGTAGCATCAGCTCATAATGCAATTTTTTCATTTAATCTTTTTATTAAAATGCCAGCAATAATTGGTTTATTTTCTTTTAATTTTTCTTTTTTTTCCAAAATTGATGCCAATATTAATTTATCATAAAAATATTTATTTGATTTAAAGTGATATTTTATATAAATTTTTTTATTAAATTCATCAAGTAATATTTTTATAATATCATTTATGTTTGCATTTTTTGCAATTCTATAAGTATCAGGATAAAAAAATCATTCTAAATTAGATACACCTTGTAAAAATACATATTTATTTTTTAAATTTGAATCGATATTTTTAATATGCTTTATAAATTCATTTTTTTGTATAATTTTTTTATTAGATAAATAATAATCAATATCAAAAATATTCCATCAAGGTAAGATTGTAATTTCAAAATCTTGAAATAATGGCTTATTTAAAATATCTTTAAATACAATATTTAATTTAGTAGATTCTTTCATTTTATAAACTCATTCTTGTAAATTAAAATTAGAGTAATTTAATTTAATCCATATTTTATAAAGATTTAAATTAATATTAAAATTTAATTTTTCTTGTAAAGAATATAAAGTATCTCATTTTTTAATTATAAAATCTTGTTTTTTAATAAGTGTTTCTCATATATTTATATATAAGAAAAAAATATATAAAACTACTATTATTAAAAAAAAGAATATTATTTTTAATATAAATTTCATTTTTAAAAAAATAATTTGACTAAAAAATGTTTTAAATATAATAAACTAACTATTTTAATTTACATATCGCGGAGTAGAGCAGTGGTAGCTCGTCAGGCTCATAACCTGGATGTCATTGGTTCAATTCC
>CAYUQQ010000006.1:0-19727 GCA_964446905.1 uncultured Candidatus Peribacteria bacterium | reverse complement strand
CTCAAAAACTTGCCACACTTCTGTCATTAGAAGTTTTTCTTATTTCTGGATTGTTTGTTAAATTACCAATAAGTAATACTTTATTTAAAGATACCATAAAAAAATAAATTAAAAATTAAAATAAATATTATTACATAAAAAAAATATAAAATTTATATGTAATATTATATCTAATAAAATGGGTTTCGGTTTTTAATTCAAAAATTCTTTAAAATAAACTAATTCTTCCTTGACCAACTTTATATTAATATATAAATTTAATAAAATTATAATTGAACCGGTTTTTATTAAATTTGAAAGTAAATATATTTAATATAAAAAGAAAAAAACTGAAAAATTAAAGAAAAATTAAAAATAAATTTAAAAAAAGAAAAAACCAGTGTTTGTACACTGGTTTTTAAAAATTTTTATCCCTTTGATTTATCATCTATAAGCCAAAGGGCTTGTTTTTTTGATGAAAATCAAAGTGGGTCTCTTACTCTAAGAGAATCATTCTTGCGAATGAGAGCTCCATTTTGGAAATTATTTTTTAAGAGGCATCTTCTCCCGTCCTCTTTATTTTTATTTTTTGAGAGAAGGATGAAAAGCTATAATTAATTTTTTAATTACAATTTACCATCCTTCTCTTGATCAATTTCCTATTTTTTGTTTTTTTAAGAAATTTTTTTATTTTTATTTTATTTTGAAAAAATTCGGGTTTCAGATTGAGTTAATTTCTGTCCCTATTCATGGAGCCTTATGTGTAAAGAACATTGTTTATATTGTAAAATATTTATTTAAAATTCACAATATATAACAAGACACAAATATAATAACACATTAATAAAAAATAATACAAAACGTAACTATTGATTATTTGTAATTTTAATTTATAATTAATATTTATATATTAATTGTCTTTTTATTTAAGCCATTTTTTATAAATTAAAAAAACTAAACAAAAATTTATCTAAAAAACAATAAAAACTATTAAATAGATAATATTGAACAAAAAAATATATCAATTTTTATTTGATTAATAAAGAAAAACTAATATAATGCTACAACTTATTTTTAACAAGTTTTTAACTTTATATGAATAAAATTGTTAATAAGATACAAGATATAGTGTATATTTTATACAAAATAAAACTAAATAATATAGATTTTTGCTTTCCAATCATCCAAAAGAAGAATTTTGAGATTTTTTGTTTAAATTGTTTTGTACTTTCTAAAAAAATTAAATTCAAATGAAATTTGTAAAAAATTAAAAATTGAATTTAAAAATTTTTAGATTAATTTTAACACAAAATTTTACAAAAACTTTAAAACTTTAATTTATGTTAATCTTCTTGTCATTAAAATATCAAAAGAAATGTAATAATTTATTTTAAATAATATGAAAAAATTTTTTAAAGCATACGTTAAAAATGCAAAAGTTACATGAAGTATAATTCCTAGCTCAAAAAGACTTGTAAACTCAATGTTAAAACATATTGATTTTTCAAAAGATATTATAATAGTAGAATTTTGAGCATGATTATGAACATTTACAAAAATTATTTTAGAAAAAGCTAGTTCTAAATCTCAAGTTTTTGCTTTTGAAATAAATGATGATTTTATTTTTGAATTAAATAAAATAAATGATCCTAGACTTAAAATTATAAATGATTGAGCTCAAAATATCTGATCTTATTTTAAAGAAGAAGAAGTAGATGTAATTGTTTCTTGACTGCCCTTTTGAAGTTTATGAAAAAAATTTTGTATAGAAGTATTAGAAGAAGCTTATAAAGTTTTAATCAAAAATTGATTATATTTGCAATTTCAATATTTTCTTACAAATTTAAAAGAAATAAAATCTATTTTTAAAAATAAAAAAATTTTTTTTGAACCAATTAATATACCTCCAGCCTTTATTTATAAATGTCATAAATAAATTAATTTTGGCTTTAATTCATAATTGATAAAAACATTTACACTAAAAATACCTTAACTTTAAAACAAAATAATTAAGTTTTCTTGCCAAGACACATTTTTTTTATATACTTACAAAAATTTTTTTATACTTTACTATTTTATTTTTTTATTATGGAATGAATTTGAAAAAGAATTGCATTAATTATAGCAATTTTTATTGTTACTTTTTATATAATTTTCCCTTGGGAAAATTATAATATAAATATTCCTTATTTATGAAGTTATAAATTATGACTTGATTTAAATTGATGAGTAGAATTAGATTATAATATAGATTTTGAATCATTAAAAAAAAGATGATGAGATTATAATGAAAATAATGTAACAGATTGATTAAAATCAATAATTGAAAAAAGAGTAAATTCATTATGAACAGAAGAGCCTTCTATTTTATCTGCACGTTATTGAAATGAAGCTCATATAATAGTACAAATTCCTTCTTCTAATATAGAAGATCCAAATTTGACAAAAGAACAAATTAAACAAAAAAATGAAGAATATATAACAAAAGCAAAAGAAATTATTTGAAAAATAGTAAGATTAGAATTTAAAGAAAAAAAAGAAATAATTACAGAAAATGATAAAAAAGAAAGATTAGATATAGCAAATAATTTATTAAAAGAAATAAAATCTTGAAATATTGCATTTGGAACAATAGCAAATAAATATAAGGATCAGTATGAAAATATTGAATATTTAACCTGAACTTGAACTAAATCAAAATTACCAAAACAATGAATCATAAAAGATATAGAAAATATTAAAGCTCCATTTGTTTCTGATATTGTTGAAACATCAAAAGATTCATCTTATACTTTATGAGAAGATAAAAAAATAAAAGAAATTCCTTGAGATCTATGATATTCAATAATAAAAATTAATTCTATTAAAGAAGAAGAAATAACTTCAAATTCATGATCAAAAGTAATTAAATCTTTAGAAAAGGTTTATGATTATCAAATAATTTTTGTAAATCAAAAACCAACTGAATGGATCATTGCAAAAACTACTGATTGAAAAGTTTTGGATGATAGATCTTTAATAAGAGCTTCTGTGAGCATGACTCAATGAAATTTTTTACCACAAATAGATTTAACATTTAATAATGAATGAGCTATTATTTTTAAAGAACTAACAACTAGATTAATTTGAAAACAACTTGCCATTTTTGTTTGATGACAATTAATTACAAGTCCTGTAGTAAATACAGCTATTCCTGATTGAAAAGCAGTAATAACTGGTAATTTTAATATAAATGAAGCAAAAAAATTAGCTCAAGATATAAACACTGGTATAGTACCTGCACCAATTTATTTGACATCAGAAAGATCTATAGATGCAAAAATCTGAATAGATGCTTTAAAAATTATAATTAATGCTTGAATTATATGATTTATATTAATATTTTTATTATTAATTATAATATATAGGATATCATGACTAATGGCATGAATTGCATTATTAATATATATTATGTTGGTTTTATCTATAGTAAAATTAACTGGCATAGTTTTAACTTTGGCATCAATAGCATGATTAGTTTTATCTATATGATTAGCAATAGATGCTAATATTTTAATTTTTGAAAGATCAAAGGAAGAATTAAAATTAAAAAAACCTGTTTTATCAGCAATTAATATTTGATTTGAAAAATCATGGACTGCTATATGGGATAGTCATGTAACATCTTTAGTTAGTGCTGTAATTTTGTTTATTTTTGGTACAAATATGATAAAATGATTTTGAGTAATGCTTGGTATTTGAATTATAGTTTCATTATTTTCTGCAATGTGGATTTCAAAAGTTTTAATACTTGCTATCGCTCCAAATTTTACTAATAAATTAAAATTGTTTATTGGAATAAAAGATTAAATATTTAATTTAACATAGAAATGTTGTATTAAATAATTTTATCAATTATTAATTTTTCCCAATCCTCAATATTTGTAAATGACAAAATAAAATTTGCATTATCAGGATATTTAATTTTAACTAAAAATGCTATTTCTATATAATACTCAGCCAATTTGATATGATTACTCCATTTTTCTTTATATTCCGTAGGTGAACTTTCTTTTAATCATTTATAATAATTATAAAATCACTTTTCATTAGTTAATTGAGATATAGAATATTTTTTATTCATTCAATCCTTTATTCTTGCTATTATTTCTGTTTTTAAACTTGAAATAGGTCAATTATAATCAAAAATCAAATAATCTTCAGAATGCTGTAATTCATGTATTTTTGTTGTGGGTCAACATACAGATTTATTTATTGCAATAAATCATCACATTAATTTATTAGGATTATTAAATCATCAGCTTTGAGATTTAGAGTTGGAACCTTCAATTTTTTGATAATCTTCTGGTTTATTAAAAGCAAAGATAATACTTGCTCATTCTAGTTCTACTTTAATATCTCATTTTGTTTGAACTCAATATAAATCTTTTATCATTTCATGAGGATTTCAATTAAATTTATTATAATATTCTCTTATATAAAAATATCTTTCTCTATATTTATCTAAAGAATTATAAATTTCTGAATTAAGTGTTTCAAAAGCAAATTCTCACAATTCTTCATATTTTTTAATATATCAATTTTTTATACAATAATCCATAAAATTTAATTTAGGATTGGCATTGAACTCTTTTTTGAATTTTTCAAAAGCATAAGCCATAATAATTTGTTTTGATATTTCTTTTGTAATTCATTTTAATATTACATCTCTTTGTTCTTGTGGTAATTGTTTTATTTGTTTAATTTTTTCTGAAAATTCAAATCATGTATATCCAAAAATTTTAAATCATATTTTCTCAATATCTTCTACACAATCTTCTCAATAAATACAAAGAAATAAAGATATCAGTCCTGTTGACATAACTCATAAAGATATTTTTTGAGCTATATTTATTTCTGAAAGATATTTTTTTATTCATAATTTTGGTAGGTTTATATTAAGTATATTTTCAAGAATTTTTATTCATTCAGGAGATTTTATTATATTTGATAAAATTATTTCCAAATTTTTACGTTCTGGATTTTTTGGTAAAAATTTAGGAGTATAATTTTGAGTAGGTTTGGATTTTTGTAAAGACTTATTTATTTTAGTTGATTTAATTTTCTCTAAAAAACTTTCTATTCATGGCATCTTTCCTCTCATATTTTCCAATATTTGCATTACTTTATTATTTTTGCTTATATCATTTAACATTTTAGGATTATTTGAAAGTTTATTTATTATTTTTGTTATATTAATCATTGCCTTGGTCAATTTTGGTCATTTTGTAAGCTTAGCAAACCATCATCATACAAATGTTAATTGAAGTCATGAAATTGCATACATAAATACATTTTCTCATAATCATTGCATACTTCAATCAAAATTTATTTTTGCTAATGCTTGATTTAAGTCATCATATCATCATAAAGTATCTCATGCTATTGGCAAAACAGAAAAAAGCACTCTGAGCATTATTACTAATTCAGTTACTGAAAAATTTTCTATATTTTGTAATTTCTCTTGATATACATTTTCTATTTCTTTATATCATCTTTTAAATTTTGCATCATTTAATCAAAATCATTTTTTTGATCATTTATTTTGCTTATTTCAAAAAATAAATAAATCATTTTTCTTTGTAAAATCTTCATATAGATAATCGTATTGTTCATAAATTTCTTTTATATTTATTGTTTTTCAGTTTATCAACTTTACTGTTTTGTTTTCAAATCATTTGTCTCAAGTTAAATAGGGGGTTCTTTGAAGACTTGATTTAATTGTTTGAGATTGTGGATCTTTATTATCAATAATTTTTATTAATTCTTTTGAAAATAATTGTTTAAATTGTTGTTTAGAATATAAAAAATTAATCGTACTATTTTTTAATAATTTATCTAATTCTCAAAACATATTTATTCAATTTGTCTTATCTATCTGTATTGTTTTATTTTTAAATTCATCATAATTAGCCTTATTTATTTCTGCATTTCATATCTTTATTTTTTCTCATGTTATATCTTCAATATATATTTGAAGTAATTTTATTCTTTTTTCTATGACATTTCATATTATCATATTTCTGTAATATTCATCTGTTTTTCATTGTTCCATTCAAAAACTCATAATTTCTCTAATTTTTCTTAATTCTCATATCTGACTTTCATCAAAATTTTTAAATTCTTCAAATAATATAAATATTTCTTCAATAAATTTTTGTTTTATTTCAGGAGAATATTTTGAAAGATTAATTTTATAAAATTTTTATAAATATGATGATACAGCCTCTTTTGATAATGAATTTTCCTTAGTTTTTTTTATTAAGTTTTTTTCTTCTTCAATTTTTTGTTGTTTTTCTACAATATCAAATTTATTTTGATCAATTTTTTTAAAAAAGTTTTTATCAGGAATTCAATTTGGTGTAATTCAATTTGTTTTTTGGAAATCAATAACTGCAAAAAATAATTCTTTTGAAAATTTTCAATCTGGATTAAGATTAAACTTGTATTGTAATGCTTTAATTTGATCTTTTCTATATTTACTTCAAAAATCGTTTTTAATAAAACTATTTAAAATTGCTTGATTTTCTTGATTTACAGCATTTTTTAAAGATTCAATTCATTTATCATCTTTTGCAAGTTTTGTTATTATATTTTCTTCTTTTTCAGTTAAATTATTATCTGATTGAAATATTCAGATTTTTTCATTACCCTTTTTTATTTCAATAGCATTACCACTTATCTCTTTAAAAGAATATAATTCTGACATAAATATTTTTTAATTTAGTATTATTATTAATTTATCATATTTTTAAAAATAATACAAAAAATATACATTTAAATTTGTGAAAAATTTTTAAAGTCTTTTTCAAGATCTAGATAGTCTAATTTTAGAAGTTAAAGATGTTTTTGTACAATCTTTTAATTCATTAATTTTAAAATAAGCTCATTTAATATTTCAAACATATTCATCAAAATCTTTTAAAAAATCTAAAATAATATAAAAAATAGGCACTCATATCAATAATCATATTACTCAAAAAACCTGTTCTGATATTATTAAAATTAAAAAAGTTAAAGAAATAGGAGTTTGTGCATAAGAAGATACTATTTTTGGATTAAGATAGTATGCTTCTATACAATGAATAACAGTAATTAAAATTATCAATTCTATTACAACAGATACTCATCAAAAAGTAAATCCTATAGCCAAAACAACTACGGAAGATAAAAATACTCATAAAACAGGTATAAATGAAAAAATAAATACTAAAATTGCAAGTGTAAACATATAAGGAAATTGCTGTCATATATTAATAAATCATATTAAATAAAGTCATATTACTGTAAGAATTGTATTTACAATAGCAATTAGGCTTTGTGCTTTAAGTATAATACCAAATCATCTAGATATTTTTTCAAAAATAATAGAATACTCATTATACAAAAATGCAAAATTTCATTTTTTTACTTCTTCTAAATATTTTTTTATCTTAAATCTATCAATTATAAAAAAATAACTTAATATTAATGAAATAAGAAATTCCACAATAAATAATCCTACGCTTTTAATATTTCATAAAAATTTCATAATTATATTAATATTACTTTCTGTAAAAATTGTTTTTAATGTTCATTGAAAATCCTGATTAAAATTTTTTAATTCTTCAAGTCTAAATAAAACCGTATTTACATATTCAGATAAAAATGGTAAATATTTTGGCAAATCTGATAACTCTTTTATAATTTTTGGTAATAAATTTGAAACCGAAAAAATAATAAGTCCTATAAATAAAATATAAAGATAAAGAACTATTAAATTTATTCAAAATATTTTTTTAAAAAAAATATTTAATTTTAAAAATTTAATTTTATTTATATATCTATATAAAAATACACTTATTACTTCTCATAAATGCAAAAATAAATAAGCCAATAAAAAAGTAATTAAAAATAAAAATAAAAATTCTTTAAAAATATAAAATAATGTTATCAATAAAACAAGGGCAAATATTTTATAAAATAAATATTTATTAAAAATAATTTTAACTATATATGGTAATTGCATATTAAAAAAATTAAAAAATATTTTTTGCTTCTTTTAAAAGATTATCTACATTTTGAGCATTTAATTCAAAATTAATATTATAATTTAAATAAAACAGACTTTTTATTTTATCAATTAAATATACTCTAATTTCTGGAGTATTTATTTTATCAAAATTAAATTTAGAATTTATAATTATATTACAATTATTATCTAAAATATTAAATTGAGAACTCTTAAGTATCATTGCAACAAATCATTTTCAATAATCTTTACTTATATTGTTTATTAATACATCAATATCAAATAATTTTATTTCTTGTAAAATTTCTTTATTTTCAAGTTGTTTTTGTGATTCCTGTATTTTATTAGTTTTTAAATTAGGTTCTTTTTTAGAATTATCTATATTAGAAAATCAATTTTGTAATTTATTATTTAAATTAATAAATTTAATAATAGTAATTTCCAATAAAATAAAAGTATCTGGAACAAATTTAAGTTTTTTATAAGCATCCTCAAATAATTCATATATTGCAATGTATTCATTAAATAAATTTTCATTACAATCATTAATTAATTTTCATCTAATAAAATATATAATTTCTTCTAAAAAAACTTTAATATCTATTCATTTATCTTTTAAAAAATTTAAATTTTTTAATAAATTTCATTTATCTTTTAATAAAATATTTTGTATAAATTCTTCCAAAAATTCATCTCATATAATTTGTAAATTATGTTTTAAATATTCAAGTTTTAAATTTCATCATATTGAATATTGTTCTAAAAATGATATAGCATCCCTAAGAGATCATTTTGATATACGAGCTATTAATTTTAAAGCTTCTTCTTCTGCAAAAATATCTTCAGATCTTGATACAAATTTTAATCTTTCTACTATATCTTGAATATTAATTTTTTTAAAATCATATCTTTGTGTACGAGATATTATTGTCTCTGGTATTTTATGAATTTCTGTTGTTGCTAAAATAAATTTTACATGTGTTGGTGGCTCTTCTAAAATTTTTAATAAAGCATTAAATGCTCATTTTGATAACATGTGTACTTCATCTATAATATATATTTTATATTTTGCTTGATTCGGTTGAAATCGAGCCTTATCTATAATATCTCTTACATTATCTACTCAAGTATTACTAGCAGCATCAATTTCTATAACATCAAGTAATTCTTCATTTTCAAATGATTTACAATTTATGCATTCTAAACAAGGATTTCAATCTTCTAATAAATTAATACAATTAAATCATTTTGCCAAAATTCTTGCCATAGATGTTTTTCATGTTCATCTAGATCAATAAAATAAATAAACTCATACAGTTTTATTTTGTTTTAATGCGTTTTGTAATGATGTTTTAATAAATTCTTGTCAACAAACAGAGTTAAAATTTTTTGGTCTGTATTTTTGATAAAAAGACATATTTATGTTTTTATAAAATTATAATTTATTCTCATGAAACCAATTTTTTTGGCTCTAATATAATCGGTTGAACTTTTGTTTCTCAAGAAACAACATTTTTAATTGGAGCAATTATGTCGTTTGCTTTTTTGATTATATTGTCTTGTATTGGTTCTTTTATATTAATATCTTCTTTTTTTGGTAATAATATATTATTTATAATATTTTCTTTTAAATCTAAAATATCTTTATTATCTTTTTTAATATTATTAGTAATTTCTTTTTTATTTTTATCTTTAAGTTCATTAAGATTTATTAAAATTAATCAACTTAAATATAAAGTTTCTTTATTTTCTGTTTTTAAAATTAAATTATTTAATTCTTTTTTTAAAATTAAATCAAGCTCTTTTTCATTTAAATTAATAATTTTATTAATTTCCAATATTTCCTGATTTTTAATTTTTATTAATTCTTTATTATTTTTTATATTTAAAATTTGATTGGCTATATTTGTCCTAATCTCTTCTATTATAATATCTTTTTTTATATTATTTATAACATCTTGTTCTGAAATAGAGGCCTTGGAATAAATAATTCATACATTATTTTTAATTAATTGCTCTTTAAAAAAGACATTTATTTCATTTTTTTTAGGAAGAGTGTTTGATATTTCTCAATTAATTTTATTTATAATATTAACTGAAATTATAGGAGAGATTATGAGACAGGTTATTTATGTAATTTTTTTAATGAATCTAAGTAAACTATATCTTTTTTAATATTTCATAATTTAAAAGAATTTTTAAAAACATCTTCTAAAACTATATCTTTTTTATTAACTTTTTTTTCTGAAGTATTTAAATTAATACTTTTTTTAGGAAGAAGAATTTCTTTATTTTTTTTATTAGTTTTAGGATCTAAATATTCTATTGTAAGTCACTTTTTATTTTCATTTTTATCAAAAGAATTTATTACTTCTACTAAAGTATCTGTCTTTCATTTTTTAATAAAAAATGATGTTCATCTTACTCATGTACTAATTTCTGAAGTATTAACAGAAAAAAATGAAAGATCATAAAATGGCTTTAAAACACGTCACCATAATTCTCATTCTAATAAATTTATATTTGTTTCTTTTGAATCTATTTTATTAAATTCAATTTTTGAATTATTATTTAATCTTATAATTGAATTATTATTAAATACAATACTAACTATTCAATTAGATCAAGTAACAATTATATCTTTTGGATTAATTATTTCTCAAATTTCAATATTAATATTTTTATTATTTATAAATTTAAAGACATTTCAATTAAAATCACTAATATATCATATAATAGATCATTTTTCTATTTTAAAAGATCATGTTTGAGAATTGGATATTCCTATTTTTTGTGCATTTCCAGAAATATTATATTCATAATCATAAATTTCTTTTTTTGTTTTTAATAAAATAATTCAAATTATACTTATAGCTAAAAATAATATTATTAAAACTAAAAATAATTTTGATTTAAAAAATGTTTTTTTGTAATTAGGATCTTCCATATAAATATTATATAAATAATAATTAGTAGTATATTGGTATTATTTCTTTTTTCAAAGGAAAAATTTAAAAAAATTATTTAATAATATTAATTTACTAAAATATTTATAAAATCATCTTTTTGTCAGTCTTTTAAAAAATTATGTATAGCATTTCTAGTTGCTAATAATCATAAATTTGCTCAATGTTTTCTACGAGGAGAAATTTTTCATACAAGAGTATTTATATAAGAAGAATTTAAACTCAAAACTTCTATTATTTTTTTTCAAATAATACTTTCTCAAAAAACACTAGCACAAGCAGTGGTTATAATAGAAGTATTTCATATAAATGAAAAGTCTTTAATTTTATTTTTTTCAATTTTTAAAAACACTTCAATATCATCTCCACAAACTCTACTTTGTTCTTTGTGTTTAATTGTAAATTTTTTCATAATAAATTTATTTGGAGTTTCTTTTGCATATGTCATTATAATTTCATTATAAATATTCATAATTTTAAATTTTTATTTATAAAAAGATTATTAAAAAAACTTATTTAAAATTTTTAATAAAATTATAAAATTTAATTTATTATTTTAATTTTGTTTTATCTCATTAATAAATTTTAATCATAATTTAAAAAATTTATTAATATCAGATTTATCATTATATATATAAAGACTTAATCTAATTAATGCATTTATTCAAAGAGCTTTTATAAAAGGTTCTGCACAGTGATATCAGGCTCTTATGCATATGTTTTTTTCTGCCATATAATCTTCAAAATCAACAGAATGAACTTGAGGTATATAAAAAGAAAAAACTCATACCCTTTTTTCTGGTTTTTGATTTCAAATTAATATAATATCCTTTCAAAATTTTTTAAATCAATCTAGAGTATGTTGTATTAATTTTAATTCATTTTTTCTTATAAATTCATATCATCAAATAGATTCTAGATATTCTATGGCATAAAGTAGACTAATTGCTCATACAATATTTGGTGTACCAGGTTCAAACCTAAAAGGAAGTCCTGATGCTACAAAATTATTTTTTTGTACTGAATCAATCGCTCATCCTCATCAAAAAGGAGAAATTAATTCTTTTAATAAATTTTGTTTTCAATATAACACTCAAATTCAAGTTTGAGCCATAATTTTATGTCATGAAAAAACCAAAAAATCACAATCAAGATCTTGTACATTTACTTTAAAATTTGGTACAGCTTGACTAGCGTCTACTATAAAACGAATATTATTTCTAATATTTTTTTTCTTTAAAATTTCTCAAACTTTTTTTAAATCAAAAATCGATCCGCTTACATTTGAAACATAACATAAAGATACTACTTTTACATCTGGAGTTAACTTTTTTTGCAAATCATTTAAATCTAAACAAAAATCATTATCTAAATTTATATAATCAAGCTTTATTCATATTTCATCTTTTAATATTAACCATGGTACAATATTACTGTGATGCTCTGATATAGAAAGTAAAACTTTATCTCATTTTTTTAAAAAATTTGATTTTTTTAAACTTTGTGCAATTAAATTAAGTACATATGTTGCATTATAAGAATAATTAATTTCAAATTTATTTTTTGCATTTATTAATTGTGCAACTTTTTCTTTTGATTTTTCATAAAGAATTTCTGATCTTTCAGAAAGAATATACATTCAACGATGAATATTGGCATAATCATTTTCCAAAAAATTACTAACTCATTTTATAACATAATATGGTTTTTGTGTACTTGCAGCACTATCCAAAAAAACAATTCATGGATTATTTTTAAAAATTGGAAAATCAAATTTAAAATTATTCATTTTATAATAAATTATTTTTATTTAACTTTTAAAAAATTTTTATAAATTTCTAAAATTTTTTTATCAAAAATATCAATATTTTTATTTCTTAATTCTTTAAAATTATTATATATTAATGATTTTAACATTATAGCCGTAGCATTTTTTTTATCAATTCATCTAGATTGCAAATAAAATAATTTTTTATCACTAATTTTTTCTATTTTAAGGCTATGAGAAGTTTTTGCGTCTTGAGATAAAACTTCCAAAGAAGGACAACTATTTATTTGACCATCATTTCATAAAAAAATATTTTCAAAAATATTATTTGCACAAATATTTTTTATTCATTTATTTATTTTTATATTTCAATTAACATTAATTTCTCAAAAATTCTGAATCATTGAGATTGTTTTTATATTTACATTACAATTTGATTTTTTAATTTCTACATTTATTTTTAATTTTATTTTATTTCTTAAATCTGAAAGTAATAAAAAAATAAAATTTAAATTTGAATCTAAATCACAAATAATATTTAATTCATAATCAATATTTGTATATAATAATCAATAAATATTTAAGCTTGATTTCTTATTTAAAGTAATATTTCTTTTAATTTTTTTTGAATCATTTGTAAAATCAAATATATATTCTTGTTTATTAATTTTTATATTTTTTATACTTTTTGTAATTAAAGTTTTCATTATGTAAAACAATTAAAATTGTTCAAAATAAATTTTATTTTTTGGTATATCCAAATTTTCTAAAATATATCTTACATCTCATACAATTTTTGGTCATCAACAAATATAAAATTCTTCAAAATTAGAAATACTATTTTTGTTTAAACAATCTGATATATATCATGTTTTTGTACCATATTTTTCATCTCGAGAAAGACAAATTAAATAATCAAAATTATTATATTTTTGTTTAAAACTAATTAATTTATCTTCATAAAAAATATCTTCTTTATAACGTAATCATAAAATTAAAAATAATTTATTTTGAATTTTATTTTCCAAACATTTATTAATCATAAAATACAAAGGAACCAATCATGTGCCTGTTCATAAAAATAATTTATTTGTTTTACTATTATTTAAAATAAAATTTCACAATGGTCATAATACATCTACATTATCTCAAACTTCTAAATCACAAATCTCTTTACTCCCACCTTTTCATTCTTCAATTCTTTTTATTATAAATTCATGATTTTTTCAATCAGAATAAGATACAGAATATGCTCTTTTTCATGATTTTGGTAATAAAAATGTAAAAAATTGTCAAGCTAAAACATTAATAATTTCATTTCATTTAAAAACTAATTCATAAACATCATGGGTTAATTTTATTTTTTTAACAAGAATAAATTTATATGTAATCATATTTTTATTATTAAAATTTATTTTAAAATAATTAATTTTATTTTTTTTGAAGTTTTTTATTAACAACCATTTGTTGTAAAATTGTAAAAATAGTACTTATTAACCAATAAATTCAAACTCAAGTTGGCATAAAATAAGCAGTAACAGTAAGCATTGCTGGCATTCACCAAAGCATAAATTTATTCATCATATTTGGATCTGGTAAAAAATCATTTACAGAAACTTCTCAATCTTTATCTTTTTTAATTATATTTGTTTTTTCTTTATTTTTTTCTTGTTTTGCTAATGATAATTTTATTTGTAACCATTGAGATAATCATATTGTTATAGCAAGTACTAATCATGCAATTCATCAAACAACCATTAAATCTAATCAAATAAAATTAGTATTTATTTGAGAAACATTAAAATCTTTAAGTGGAGAATATAAATAATAATAATTAGAAACATAATTAACTTCTGAAATTACCCAATAAAGTACTATTAATAAAGGAAATTGAATTAATAATGGCAAACAAGATCAAAGAGGATTTACTCATTCTTTTTTATATAATTCTAGAAGTTCCATTCATATTTTTGCTTGATCTCATTTAAATTTTTCTTGAATTTCTTTTATTTTTGGTTGAATCTCATTCATTTTTTTACTATTTAGTAAAATATGATGTTGTGGCACAAGTAATATAATACGAATTATAAGAGTAATTATTATAATAACTAATCAAAGGCTGTGATTTGGTAAAAATTGTATAAGAAAAACAAAAAAATTATATACAGGGGCATAAAAGACATTAGAAAAAAAATTATTAAATATTCATTTTTCATGTTGAGTATAAGAGTCTACATATTTTTTGTTATCTATATTTAAATTAAAACTATATTGTCATGGGAGAAAAAAAAGTTTTGATAATGAATCAAATTTAAATGTATATTTTTTTGTATTGGCCTTAATATTTTCATCTTTACAAAAAACCTCTGGAATATTTTCTATTTTAATAGAATCTTTAAATATTTCTAAATCCTTACAAGTATTAAATTTTATATCACCATTAGTATTGTTTTCTAAATCTAATACAGGACTATTTGGTATAGTATAATCTTTTTTTTGAAATTTTAAAAAAATTCATTGCTTTTGTACTTGTTCATCTTTTTTATTTGTAAAAAATAAATTAAAGACCAGTATTGTTATAATAAAAGCAAGTAAAAAATTAAGTAATTTAGTTTGCATAATAAAAAATTAAAATTGAAGATTACAATTTAATTATTTAAAAAAAATTAAACTGTTAATATTTTTTTAATTAAAAAAGAAATATCATTTTCAAATCCCAATATATCTTCTTTCTTTTTTTTATCAAAAGTTTTTCATTTTTTTGGAACAAATACTATATCAAAACTTGATTTATATATCGAATTACTTACTAAAGTATACATTTTTCTTCTAAAAAAATTTCTTGAAACGGATGTTTTTGTGTTTTTATGACTTAATAATATAGCAAAACGATTGTATCATAAATTATTTTTAATGTAATTAGCAATTATGTTATAAGAAAAAAAAGGTTTTTTAAATTTTAGAACCTTTTTTATTTCTTTTTCTTTAAGTCTATAAATTTTTTTAATCATAAATATTTTACTAATAGCTTTTATTAATAGCTAATAGATATAAAATACATTTATATTATTTATCATTAATTTTGTCACTTTTATTTTTAACTGTTTTAACTGTTTTGGTCTTTACTTTTGTTTTAGATAAAGAAGGAACAATATGTAATTTTGATTTTCATTTAGTTTTTTTAAGGCTTCTAGAATAAGTAGGAGTTAATTCTGCTCTTCATTTTCTGCGTCTATTTTTTAGAACTTTTTTACCATTAGAAGTAGTAGATCTTTTTAAAAATCCATGAGTACGAAGTCTTTTTCTTTTTTTAAGTTTACCTAACATAATTTATAAATTAAATAATATTCATTTTATTAAGTTGGATGATTTTATAAAAAAAAAATTAAAAGTCAATTTTTTATACGAGAGTTTGTTTAATTAATCACTTTTTATAATACTCATCTTATCATTGTCATTAAAAGAACTTAATTTCTATTTTTTATAATTTTTCTTGTTTTTTGCTTAATTTTTATAATTTTTTTTATTTAAATATTTATTCTAGTTTACTAATTTATTTACTTGTAAAAAATAATAATTTTTGATATGTATTAATATACAAATTTAACAGAAAATGATTATTGTAAAAATATTTTCAAGATAGCTCGCTTATGAAATAAATTAACATAACTAATTATGCTAAAAATAATTTAAAATCAAACTTTTTGTCTATTTTATGAGAAATGTAAAAGATTCAACAAGTTTATTATTTTATAACATTAGCCATGTTTAAAAATGGCAATAATATTGCCATAATTATAACTCATACAACTCATCATATAACCAAAATAATCACAGGTTCTATTGCTGCAGAAAGATTTTTTATTTTATTATCTAGTTCTTTTGTATATTTAATAGATATCTTTTGTAACATTTTTGATAAAGTTCATGTTTGTTCTCAAATTTTTATTGACGTCACCAATTCTATAGGAAATGCAAGTTTTTTTATATTTAATTTATCTAAGTTATTTTTATTTCATAAAATAGCACTACTAAAAGGATTTCAATTTTTAATTTCTTCCAATATATTATATATTTCTTTTTTATAATAATAATTATTTATTCAATTTTGCGTAATAGAAATAGCTTTATTTATAATAATTCATGAAGAAAGAAGAGTTGATAAAAAATCTGTAAAATTTATTAAAACTTTTGTTTTTAAAATATGTCAAAAAATAGGTATTTTAAAAATGTTTTTATCAAAAAAATAAGAAAAACTAGAATTTTTTTTATAAATAAACATTAATAAAAATATTATTAAAAAAAAGCTAATTAAAACAAAAATTCAATAATTGATAAAAAAATGACTAATATCTATAATTTTTTGTGTTATATAAGGTAAGTTTATATTTGACTCACGATAAATTAATTCTATTTTTGGTAGTACATAAATCATTATAACTACAAGCATTAAGATTGTTACTATAATAATAGATATAGGATAAATTAAAACTTGTTTTATTTTATTTTTTAAATCCATTTCTTTTTCTTCTTTTTGTGTTATTAAATCAAAAGATTTTCATACTTGTCATGTTTGTTCTCAAATTTCAAGCATTGTAATATCAAAAACATTAAAAACTTTTTTTAATTTAGAAAAAATTTGAAATAAACTTTCTCAGTTGTTAATTTGATTTTTTGTATAAATACATAAATTATTAATATTCTTATTTTGTGATTGTAAAAGCAAAATATCTAATGCTTGAATAATTGGAATTCATGAACCCAAAAGACTTCATATATTTTCTATAAATAATAGTTTTTGTTTTTTAGATAATTTAATATTTTTCATTTTAAAGTTTATTTTTATTAATCTTAAATACTATACTATAAAAATGAAAAATTTGCAAAAAACTAAAAGATGAATAGGATTAATATAATAAGAAAAACACAGAATTAATATTTAATGATTTATTATTGAAATAATAAGTCAAATACTATAAACTATTAAAAATTTCAAATTTTATGATTTTCTGTAATTTCTTAAATTATTATATTTTTATAAATTATAAATTATGTTTAAATTTTTCAATATTTCTGATGAAGAAAATAAAGAAAATATATCTATCGATATAAATAACAATATAGAAATAGAAGATGAAAATATATGACAAATAGCATTAGATATTTTAGAAAATGAAAACATGGTTATTATTATAGCTCCTCTTGCTTGAGTAGATATATCAAATGTTGATATTTCTATAGCCAAAAATGTACTTACAATTTCTTGAGAAAGACATAAACCAGATATTTATAATAGCTCATCAAAAATATTAATTGAAGAATGTTTTTTTGGACCATATTCAAGATCTGTAATATTACCAGAAAATTTAGATTTTAATAAAATAAGAGCAACTATGGAAAATAATTTATTAATCATAGAAATACCAAAATTAAAGTTTGATTCTTTTAATATTAAAATAAATAAATTAGAAAGTTAATTATTTAATTTAAAAAAATGTTATTTAAAAAAGAAAAAACAATATCTAAATGAATAAAAAAAGTTGATGCTATAATTACAGGTATTATTTTAGGTTGAATTATAGCATCTGTTTATGGTATTAAAAAATATGAACAATCTAAACTAGATCAAAAAAATACAATTAAAAAAGAGTCTTTTTTTGTAAGATTAATTAAAAAACTTTTATGAAAAAAATAATTTTTTGAATTATATTATTATCAATAATAATTTTCCATCATTGTTTTTCTGATGATTCATATAAAAGTCTTTTTCCAAAATGATCTGATGCTATTTTGGATTGTTTTAATAAAATACAAAACAAAGAATCTTGAGCTGGTAGTATACAAAACCCTATAAATCCTAAAAAATATTTAATTTGTGAATGAAATGATAATATAAATATTTTATATCAATCAATATTAGATATTTTATTTACAGATATTGACAATAAGGTTGAAAATTATTTAGAATCTTTACCAAAAGAAAAGATAAATTTAAACATATGTGAGAAAGTAAGTGATGATTTTTCTTATACATGAGATTTTTATAAGCAATATAAAGATGTTTGTGAAAAATGAGTAAAAGATTACATGAGTAAGTTTATAGAAAACAATAAAAATTTAAATATATCAATAAAAACACATGGTGGTATACATAATTTTGTCATAAATGAATCATCAAAATGTATAGTTCTTATGAATATTAAATTAAAATCTTACCAAGATACAGCTTGGCTTATTTTAAATCGTAATTTAGTAGATTCTTACAAAAAAGATAAACAAAAATTTATGACTGATTTAAAAGATAAATATAGAAAACTTTTATTAAGCTTAACAGAATACATGGCACAAGTTTTAAAAATAAATAATCAATGGAACAAAGCTACTAAAAAGGCTCAAAAATAATTTTAATGATTTAAAATTAAAATAAAAACAGAAAATTAAATTTTATAAATTTACTAAGAATTTTAAACTTAAGACTTTCTCAGTAATTTTTAAATTTATATCTAGTAATAATTGGTTTTTTTACTTTTAAAATTTCCTTTAAATTAATTTTAGCAGTACTGAAGGTATTAAATAATTTTACTAAAAAATTTTTATTAGATTGTCTATATGTAAATAAATTATCAAACAATCTATATTTATAGATTTTTAATTTATAATTAATGCCAAATCTTTTATTAAAAAAATATAATATATACCCAAAAAAATCTCTTGGACAAAATTTTTTAATAAATAATAATATTTTAATAAAAATAGCCACTTATTTTGATTTAAAATGACAAAATATTATTGAAGTTTGACCTTGATATTGAGCCTTAACACAGGAAATTTTATTACAAAATCCCAAATCATTAGAAATTATAGAACTTGATAAAAAAATGGTAGAAATTTTAAATTTAAGAATTCAAAATAAAGAATTAAATATTAATAATATAGAGTTTAATATAAAAAATATTGATGTTTT
>CAYUQQ010000005.1:18327-20635 GCA_964446905.1 uncultured Candidatus Peribacteria bacterium | reverse complement strand
TTAAAAAAGTCTATCAAATATAAATTTTAAATAACAAAATTTAAAAAACTAATTTATTTTATTATATTAAGTTTTATTTAAAAAATAAATTTATGAAATATTTTCTTCATACATTTTGATGTCAAATGAATATAGCTGATAGTGAAAAAATTGATAATATTTTTTTACAATGTTCATTTCAAAAAACAGATAAATCAAAAGAAGCAGATATTGTAATATTAAATACATGTAGTGTGCGCAAAAAATGAGAAGATAGAGTTTTTTGATTTATTCAGGAAATTATAAAATATAATAAAAAATATAATAAAAATATAGTTATATGAATTACGTGATGTATGACAAGAAAGACTTGAATTAATCAAAAGCATTACGACAATATTATTTATAAAAATAAATATCCAAAAAATATTACTTTAATTAAATATCAAAATTGAGTATTTAATACTGATGATAAACTTTTTTTTAAAACAAAAAATAAAATAGATTTTACATTAAGAATTGAAGAATTAAGTTATTTACCAAAAATTTTATCAATAATTTTAAAAAAAGATATTTGAAAAGATTATATTTTTAATGATTATTTAAAAATTAAACAATTTCAAGTCAACAAAGCTTCTGCGAATATTATAATACAAACTTGATGTGATAATTATTGTAGTTATTGTATTGTACCATTTTCTAGATGACAAGAATTTTCTCGTAAAAAAGAAGACATACTAAATGAAATAAAAAATGTAGCAAAATCCTGAACTAAAGAAATTATTTTAATATGACAAAATGTAAATAGTTATGGTAAAAATAATAAAAAAGTTTTATGGGATAAAGAAAATTTAATGTGGAATTCAAAAAATACAAAAACTCCATTTAGAGAATTATTGGACGAGATTGATAAAATTAATTGAATTGATAGAATTCGTTTTACATCTTCTAATCCTCATGATATGACGCAAGATATTTTGGACGCTCATTTTGATTTGAAAAATACTTGTAATTATATTCATTTTGCTTTACAAAGTTGAGATGATGAAATTTTGAAAGCTATGAATAGAAAACATACTTACACAGATTTTAAAACTCAAGTAAATTATTTAAGATCTAAAGATCCATTTTTTGCAATCTCTACAGACATAATTGTTGGGTTTCCAGGTGAAACAGAAGCTCAATTTAAAAATACTATTAAAGCTTTTGAGGAATTAGAATTTGATTTTGCTTATATTGCTAGATATTCACCAAGGCCCGGTACACTATCTTTTAAAAATTTAAAAGATAGTGTTTCACTTCAACAAAAAGCTAAACGCTGGAATATTTTAAATGATTTATTAAAAGATTCTATTCAAAAAAGAGCAAAATTAATGATAAGCAAGGAAGAGGAAATTTTAATTTACTGAATAAAAAAATGATATTTTTATTGAAGAACTAGAAATTTTAAAGAAGTTTATTTTAAAGGTAATACAGATTTAAAAATTTGAGATATTGTAAAAGTAAATATTTTAAAATTAAATTGATTAGTTTTGGAGGGGGAGATTATTTAATTTAGTTAATTCTTTAATTAATTGTTTTAAATAATTTAATTTTTCTATTGATTGTTCTTTAAAGTACTTTCTATCCATAAAAACCAAAAAACTATCAATATAATATAACTTATCACTATCTGATATAATTAAATTTTCTTTTCAAGATAAATCTATGTATTTATTTTCTTTATATAATTCTTCAGTTTTTTTTATAAAATATTTAATTTGTTTAATTAATTTTGGATTTATTTTTAATAAATCCAAAACATAATTTTTATTACTTAGATCTAATATATCAATTTTTATTCATATTGGTGCACAAAAAGCAAAAATATCTCAATTTAATTGAATAAATGCTTGATTTGGTATTATATTTTTAAATTTTTCTTTTAAAATTTTATAATCAGATTCAAAATTTTTATAATTTCATTTTAAAAAGGATTTTTTAACAAAAAATTTTATATTTTTACCATTTTTTATGTAATTAAAAAATGAACTTGAACAATTCGTTCATAATTGCTTGTCAATTCTTTCTCAGATATTAACTTCTTTAAATATAATGTCTTTCATTACGTCTTTTTTTGGCGGAAGGGTGTTTGTAATAAATTTATTAGTCATTTTATAAAAATTAAATTTAAATATAATTTATAATTTTAAGAAATTACAAAAAATTTTTTATCATTTTTTATATTCTAAAAATATGTTAATTTTGTAAATAAGTATTAAATATTTATTTTGTTTTTTATTAATTTGTAATAATTACAAAAGATCATAAAGGTACTTCATTAAGCATT
>CAYUQQ010000005.1:4778-18239 GCA_964446905.1 uncultured Candidatus Peribacteria bacterium | reverse complement strand
AACCGTGACTTACTGGTCATTCAGTTTCTCATTTTGTTCAATGTATTGCTATTTGTGGATGCCAAGCTCAGGCCAATACAAGCATTCATCAATCGTTTCAGCCATACTCATTATATAAATCTTCCTCTATAGTGTTTTTTATCATAGTAGGATTTTTTTTCTGTACTACAATATAGTATCAAATTGGAGTTTTTTTGTCTCCAGAAATTTTTTTATCATGTAAATAATTTAATGCTTTTGTTCATTTGCCAATAGCTACTTTTTTTTCATAAAGCAATTGTCTAGTTTCAAAATCATAAGCATATAGTTTTTGATATCATTTATCTATTATAATTAACTGTTTTTTTAAATTATTTTCATTTGGAGCATTATATGAATCATAAATTTGTGAATTTATAGAACAAGCAAGTTTTGTAAATTTTGAAGGATTAATTCTACATTTATTTAAAATAAAATTTTTTCAAGAATTAATTATTAAATTTTTTATAGATGTTTTTTCAATTTTTCATTCTTCTTGTTCATAAGCTTCTTTAGTGTTTGTAAAAGGCCAAATTCTAGAATTATCTCAATCTTCTAATACTGTTTTAAAAGTAGGATTATATTGATTTGCATTAAGAGTATATATGTTTCAATTTTTTATATATATTCATAATGCAACTTTTAAATCTAAAATTCTTTTTGCTCTTACTTTAAGTTCATTTTCATTAATTCAATTTTTAATTCATTGTAAAATATTGTCTACAGGAGCAGTTCAAAAAAGTAATATATCAGCTCAAGAATTTGTTGCACTTTTTGCTGAATCAAAATACATATTTTTATTTTTTAAATGTTCTTCTATAGCTCAAGCATCTAATGCATCTGTAATAATTAATCAATTATTTCACATTCATCATAATTTATTTATATTTGTTTTAGCAAGATCTTTTCTTATTGATGTATATAACGAAGGAGATAATGTAGAAGGTTTTTCTAATCAAAATTGTTTTAAAGTCATATTTCCCAACATTATAATAGGTGGTGTATCTGTAATATTATTTAATTCTTCAGAAAAATGATTAATTTGTTTACTTATTTTATTATTTTCTATTTGAATATTGTTTATTTGATCATTAATATTTTTTAATGTTTTATTTAATTTTATTATTTTTTGATTATATTTATTTAAATTTTTTTTATTTTTCTTTATTGCCAATTTTTCATTATTAATTTTTATCTTAATATTTTTGCTTTGTATTTTTAATTCTTGCAATTTTGTTTCATTATTTAATTTTATAGAATTTTCTGATGTAATTTTATTTTTGATTTGTTCTGGAGTAAGGTTTTCAATTTCAAACATATTAATATAATCCTTAAAAGGCAATATTGCACCTTCAGATAGTTTTTGAATTTCTGCAGTTTGAATATCTGTGTCTTTTAATGCTAATCATACTCAAACATAATGTTTAGGTATTGCAATAAAAAAAGGTATTTTTAATGCACCTCTTATAAAAGCATTTCATAAATCAGATACAATTTTTGAATTATTTGAAAAAGATCTATCATTTTTTGCAAATGGAGTTTCATTAATTGTTCAGATTTTATTATCTGTAATATCTAAAGATGGTCAAAAAATCATATGAACTCAAGCATCACTAAGCATGTTAGCAATAGATTCTCAATATTGCTCCATTATTAATAAAAAATTATTTTTTTCAGTTTGATTTTTTAATGATTGATAATATGTACCTATAAATTCAGCACTTGGAAATTGTGAAAGATATTTAGGTTCTTTTTTATGCTTCTTTTTTGATTCTTCATATTCTTTTTTTCTTAAATCATGTATTAAATTTGGAAATTTATAAACTTCAAATTGTTCTTTCGTAACAAAAGGAGCTCTTATGTATCATCATTCAAAATCCATAACAATAAGTGCAGAAGGATTTTTTTCTTTAATTTTATCTGTAGTTTTTTTAATTTCATCAAGATTTGTAATATCAGCAGCTCTTAAAATTATTCCTCATACTTGAGGAACAAAAAAAAGATTATCTTTAGCAATATATTCTGCTAATTTATGAGTATTTTTTTTAAAAAAGGGTACATAATCATATGATGATGTAATAATTAATTGTCTTGCTAAAAAATCTGTTTTTAATTGATCTAATGAAAAAGAATGATTCATTATATCATGGCGATCTTGAATATATTTTTCATTTGCAAAAATATTATTTATTCCAATTCAATATAAAAACATAGAAAAAAATATTATAAAAGCTGGATTTTTAATAATTTTTATTAATTTTTTATTTATAGAAAAAGATGCTGATTTTAAATCTTGTGTATATAACAAAGAATCAATTTCTTTAGATAATTCTAAAATTTTATCTAAATCAGAATATAATTGTTTAATATTTTTTGGTAAATTAGCTTTTTTTAATAATTCTTTTCTATTTTGATCAAATTGATTAAATAAATTCTGAATTACTTCTAAGCTTAATGAGAAATTTTTATTATTTTGATTAAATTTATTTAATAAATCTCATTGATCAAATATTTGTTTTAAAAAGATACTATCTAAATAATCTTTAAATTGTGTAAAAGAAAATACTAATGAAAATAATAATTTTGAAATATGATATTCTTCTTCTTTATTTAAAGGAGATGTTTTTATGTTTTTTAATTTATTAATTATATTTCAATATTCTTGTATTTCTGGTGAAAAAAAATTTTTAAAATTTTCAAATAATTTTGGTTCTGAAATTAATTTTATAACATCTTCAATTTTATTTATATTAGGATCTTTATTATCTAATAATTTTTCATCTTGAATTAATTGTTCAATTTTTTCTTGAATTTCTAAGATTTTTGAATTTATTTTAATAAGTCATTCATTTTTTATAGTACCTATATCATTTATAGATGATTCGACTTCAATTGTAGATTTAATAGATTGTATATCAGAAAGAATTTTTAAATGTTCAAGATAAATATTGCTATTTATATTATTTTTATTGTATATTCTTTCTAAATAATTCACTCTATTAATAATATTATTTAAATCTTGTTGTATTAATTTAATAATATTTTCAGATTTTTTATATATTTTTGAGTTAAATTCTTCTTGTTTTCAATAATTATTTTTATAAGTTTTTTGATGGTTCATAATAAAATAAAATTTAATAATTATATGATTTATAATTTAATTTAGTTTATTTTTAGTAATTTTTTATTAATAATTATATTTTATAAAATATATTCAGCATTTATTTTAAATAAAATTTCTCAAATTATTGTTCATGAAGTATTTTTTATTTTATATATAATATAATCTTTAAAAGTATCATATTCTAAAACATAGTCATTATTTAAAATATATACATTTCAATCTATTGAAATTCAAATAATAGCTTTATATAAATCATCTGTTATAAATCATCAATTTGGTAAAACAGGTGATGAAAAAGCGTTTTTTGTAAACATAAATCATTGTTTATTTATTTTAATATAAATTCAATTTGTAAATATATTATTAAAATTATCTATTTTTTCTATTATATTATTTGAAATTAAATTAAGATTTTGATAAAAAATTACATTTTTTGAATCATGTTCTAAAATTTCAATTTTAGTTTTATTTTTTTCTGATGCTGGAACTATATTAACAATAAATTTATTATTTAATTCATAAATTTTTCATGTATTTTCATCAATTTTTCAAATTATTGCTCAGGAATTATTTTTAATTTCAATTCATTTTTTAAAATCTAAATTATAGTTAAATTTTCATTCTTTATTTGTTATTCAAGAATTTTCATTAAGTCAAACTATTCTTTCTAATAATCAATTTCTAAGTCTAAAAATATCTACTGGTTCATTAATAAGTTTCTCATTAATAATTCATCAGATTGTAGATCAAGTAATAGATCTAATCTGTGGAATTGGTGCATAAACCTCTAAATCTAATAAAAATTCTCAAATATTATCATTTTCATCTACAGCAAAAAGTTTTATTTTTTTCTTAAAAATATCATTAAAAGGTCAAAATTTTAAATCATAAATAGTTTCTCATTTTTTAATATTATAAATATTTGAATTATTTAAACTATCTTTATCGTTATCCAAAATTCAATCTCAATCACTATCAAAAGATAAGTCTCAATCAATATAGATTTTTTTTATTTGAGAAATATCAGAAATATATTGTTGTAAATTAATAGAATATTTTTGATAAACAGGTATTTTAATAGATTTTGCTAAAGAAATTAAAGGAGCTTCTTTATCTGCTTGAGATTGAGGAGATAATAAAGATAAGGCTGTAATTGTTCATTTTTTATTATTTCAAAAACTATATAATTTTCAATAATATAAATTATTTTGTCTATTTAAAGATACATTATAATTTTCATTTTTTTGTCATAATGAATAATATTCATAAGTTGCTAAAGAATCTGATTTAAATTCACTTTCATCAAAATATTTAATTTTAAAATAAGTATTTTTATTAAAAGTTTCTACATATGTTCAAGGTAAAACAGGAATTCATTTAATTGAATTTAAGTCTATCATTCATTTTGTAATATAATTATAAAATAAATAAATTTTTCATCTTAAAACAATTATTTCTGTAGATTCATTAAATTCTAAATTATAATTAGAAGGTAAATTTAAAATAGTAAAATCATTTTGTTTAGTTGTTTTAAATTTAATACTAGCTCAATCTTGACCTGCATAAATAAATTTTCATGGTTGTATTAATATACTATTATCTCATTTTTTTAAAATTTTAAAATCATTTTGTTTAATAAATCATTCTCAAATTCAAGCATCAAATGTAGCTACATTTTTTCTTAATACAAATCATGTTGATATTTCTGTAATGGTTTCTAAACTTAAATCAGAGATTAAATCTATATAATTTATATTTGTTTCAGGAGTAATGCTTTTTGGAATTTCTCAAGCGCTTATTTTATCAAACCTATTTATATAATCATAATATTCAAAACGAAATTTATTATCTTGTTTAAGATTTGCTGGAGAAAATGAGAAATTAATAAAATTAGAAGATGGTATAAATGATTCTTGAAGATAATTTGGTGCTCATGCGCTGTCTGTAATTGAATTTGTAACTCAAAGTTTTTTATTAATATCAGAAATATCATATTGTTTAATAGCATTAGAAGAAGAACTTATATTTGGCTTATTTTTTAAATTTTCTTTTAAATATAAAGCATCTCACATTTTATAAATCACATCTATATCTCAATCTTTATCAAAATCAATTTCAATAACAATATCTTTTTTATCTACTTCATCAATATAATTAAATAATCTTGTTGTGTTTCATACATTATTACGCATATAAATTCATTCATAATTATATGAATACATTGATGAATCAGAATTATTATTTGTTTGAGTTTGGGTGCTAGAGTTAGTTGAAAGTATATTATTTGCTAATAATTTATTATTAAAATAAGCCATTTCTTTAAAAGAATTATTTGCATTTAAATCTTTTGAAAAAGAAGATAATCCAGACTTAATATTTGTAATTAAATCTGTTTTTAAAGTTTTAATTTCACTTTCATAATTATTATTATCATCAAAAGATTTTAATATTTTATTATTTTCTTTTTCTAATTCATTTAAAAGTATTTTTTTTGTTTCATTATTATTATCATAAACTGAATTGATTTGTATATTTTGATTTTTAAATTTTCAAAGTAAGCTAAAATTTTGAATAGATTTATCTTCTTTAATTATATTTTGTAATTCTAAAATTTGTAATTTAGTGTTTTGTTTTTCTAAATTTATATAATTTTTAATTATTTTAAATTTATTTTTATTATTATTAATTAATTCTTGTATGAATCTATCTTCTTTTGATCAATTGTATTTTATTGCTTTATCTAATTCGTAAAATACTAATTTTTCTTTAGGATCTTTCGATAAAGCTAAATTTTGAATATTTGAACTTAATATTTTTTTAAAATCATTAATATTAACTTCATTTGATTTATTTTCGTTAATGTAAGATACTAATTTTAAAATATCTCTTATTATAACATAACCAAATAAATTTATATTATTTTTTAAATTAAATCATTGTGTAGAGTCTGTATTAATTTTAACTCATTCTCATTTATTAGAGGCATCTATGTTTATTTCTTGTGGTATAATTTCACTTAAATCAATATTTGGAAAAGAAATTAATTTTCACATATTTGCAATATTATTTGAAAATCTATTAAATGGTTCTACTATTGATTTTGCTAATTCTAAAATAAATTCAACTTCAAGCTCTAAATTTACAAATGTTGTTACTTTTATAGCATCTACAAATGGGTAAGAAAGTTGTGGAAAATTAATAGATAAAAAATCCAAAGGTAATGTACCATTTCTTTCTGTAATAAAGGCTATTTGATCTCAAGATCTCCATTCAGGAACAAAAGGATTTTTCCTTAAAATACATAAAACTTTAAAAATTAATTTAAGTATATTTAAAAATACTTGTACAAATCAAAATAATTTTGGTATAGTAGGAGGTGGTGGTAAATCTGGTAATTTTACAGAAGGTAGGCTTGGCATATCTGGCAAATCTGGCAAATCTGGTAATTTTGGTAATGTTGGAATAGATGGTAATGTTATATTTACATTTGGAATATCTGGTAAATGTAATTGTGGCAAATTTGGTAAAACTATAGGTATTACATTTAATTTAAAATCAGGCATTAATATTTTAATTCATGCTCTAATATTGTGTAAATCAAAAAATATATCTGGCCATTTTGGAAATTGTATAATTGGTATTTGAGGTATGACAGCAGAAATTAATTTAAATATAAAATGTAACAAATCCATTCTTTCATTTTTACAAGGATCACAAGAGGCTTTGTAATCAGCAAATATATCTATAAATAATTGCCAAGATTTCAAAATTGCTTTTATTAAAATAATTAATTCAACCCAAGATTTAAATCTTTTACCATTATCATAAATCCATCAGCCAAGCATTTCAGAAATTATTTCTACATTACAAATAATTTCTGACATATATTTTTCTTTCCATGTTAAAAATTTTAAAAATTTTTCTGGAAACTTTTTAAATTCTTCCAATGAATTTATTGCATTTTCAATACTTGCTAAAGCTTCTTCTGCATTAATAGAAATTTTTTCATTAGCTAATTTTCAAGGATCTCATAATTTAGACCATTCATTTTTTGCTCTTTCTATTTCGTTTTTCCATTGTTTGGCTGTCATTTTTGCTGTAACAATCCATTTATCAAGATCTTCAAAACTTATCCAAGGAATATTAACATCTACAGTCTCATTTTCAAATTGTATTAGAGGTAAATTAGATAAAAATTGATAAGCAGCTTTGATTCATGAAACAGTGTTTCAAACGGAAGTAATTTTATTTCTATTGCCTTCAATAAAATTATTATAACTATCTTTTGTAGAAGAAACAGAACTTTTAGCTTGATTAGAAATATTTGTAATAGCCTTATCTACTTTATCTCCTTTACTGTCTACAGGATCTTGTTTTATATTTGCTTTTGATTTCAAATTATCTGCTAATTTTGAATTTTTATTTCAAGAATCAAAAGCGTCCTTTAAATTTTTAGTAAATCAATTCCAGTCTGAATTCAAAATTCAAGATAAATCTGGTAAAATAATATATAATGTAGGAAGAGCTGTAAGCTTTGTCACAATTTCTTCTATTTGACGAGTTACCCAATCCATTATAAAGTCTGGGAAAGACATTACTCTTTTAAAATTTATTTTTAAAATATTACCAAAATCAAAATTAGCAAGAGCACTTGTATCAATGCCTATATCCAAAGATCATAATCATTCTCATGATTCTTGTCATCAAATATTTAATAAAGGTCATGAACTTGAATTTAATCATCAATGTTGCGTTGCAGTATCTTTAAGTATATTTTTTGCTACTGATTTATCTCATTTAATATAATATTCTATATTACGTTTTGTTTCTGAAGTCAAACTTGGTTTGGTAACATTTTTATTACAACTATTTGCATTTATAAATGAATTTCATCAACCTCAAGCAAAATTTGAATAAGGTATAGCTCATATAGAGCTTGGATTTCAATCAGATCAATCGTCACTACATCAAATCAAGGGTTTTGCTGCTACTATACAATTTCATCAAGGTACAAGAGGAGAAACGGCTTGTGGAGGAATCATTCACATTGACATAGATGGTCAACCAAAACACAATGCGACTCATACTGCTCAAGTTATTGTTGGAGTAACGTAAATTCTAAATTGATTAGTTACAGAGGTTGCTCATAGCATTCATCAAGCTCAAAGTATACCCGAACAAGGTGGCATAGAAAGAGGAGATCATGGCCAGACTGAAGGAATAGGAAAACAATAGGGTCAAATACTCCAAGTAAGCATTGAAAATGCAGGTAATCACGCTGAAGGCTGCATAAGATTTGGTGTTAATGGAAAACCAAAAATTGTAGGAGAACTACCTGGTGCAAGTGGTGCCCAATTTAAAGGCATGGCAATACATGATCATCATCCAAATCAACAACCTAATCATTTTATTATATCATCCATCTGAGATTCAATAGCTCATATATTAATATTATTAAGTCATGAACCTAGTGCATTTCAAGATGATGGATCAAAAGAAAACAGTTTAGATCATGGAATATCTTCTCTATCTGGCATTAAATTAGTATTTTGATCAATATTATATCATTTTAAAACAAGATTTGAATAAGTATATTTTGTAAGAACGCTATAAGAATCATTATTATTAAATAAACATCTTGATCATCAATTATCTATAACTCATGTCATATATCAAAGTCATGTTAAAGATTGTTCTATATAAACAAAAGATGGTGTTCAAATTTTTTCATTACAAATTGGTAAAGAATCTGTAGAAATAGATTTTCAAAAGGTTAATTTTGTTCTTGCAGGATTTTCTTCTCATATAATTATACTTGGTTTAATTGTAGTTGAGTCTATATCTTCTGTCCCATTAAGTCTAGCAACTTTTACATGAATATTTCATCATGGTAGTGTTTTGAATAATAATACTCAATTTGTTGTAGAATTATATTTATCACTAGATAAAGAATTTAAGTCACCATCTCAAGATAATAAATCTAAATAATCCGGATCTCAACTAACATTATTATCAATCGTATTTTTTCTTAATTCTGCTGGTATTTGAGAATTATCTTTAAAATCCTTTGTAAATCTAGAGTATCATCTTTTGTTAATATTTGTATTTTTCCAAATAATTTGAGTAGCATTACATTCGTTATTTGGATTTAAGGCTATTTCTCAATATGGATCAGAAGAATCTAATAATCCTACCGTTATTTTTCCAAAAGCAACTAGTGGCACGGTAAGTTCATAAGAAATATTAATTTTTTCTCAAGGATTTAAAGAAAAATCTTCAAAAATATATTCAAAATCTCAATCTGTTAATTCTTGTAATTGTTTTTTTGTTGTTTTATTGTTTTGAGTAAATTCAAAATAAGTTATATCTTCTTTTGAAAAAATATTTTTATTTGAATCTAGATAAATTACATTATCCATTTTATTATTTGTTGTATTTGTAATATCTAAAGTAATTTTTACTTTATCTCATGATTTTAATGAATTACCACTTTTTCAAATATATTTTTTTTCTATTTTTATTCATTTATTATAAGCATATTCTGATCGAAGAAATGTTTTAAATCATTCTATGTTAGTAGTATCAAAATTTGAAACATCAGTCATTCAAGTAGCATTAAGATCTACAATTTCGTTTTGTAAATCATATATTTTTGAAGATAAAGTACTATCTGGACTTCAATTATCATCAGTACCAACAGAATTTAAAATAACAGTCTTTTTTTCTTCTTGAGAATAAGATTCTTTTTGTGTTGAATATTGATATTGATAATAAATTAAATTATTAATCATTTTTTCATAATTTTCAGATCATATATCTTTTTCTTCTTCTTTATCAGCCGTTTCAAATAATTTTAAAGATTCTTCATAGTATTTTTTTTGCAATTCTGAAGGCTGTCCTAATTGTTCTAATCAATCAAAAAATATAGCTCATCAACTATCTATAGATTTTTCATTTATTTTTAATCATAAAGTATTATCAACTAATTTTCTTTCAAAATATATAATATTTTTTTGTCATGCTCAATATAAAATATTTAATTCAGAGCTATCATCTACAGTTATAATATCGTCTTTTCAATCTCTATCCATATCAAAAACTTCTAATTGTTGTATTTTTCAAACAAGTCAAACTTTATCATGTATATCAAATCTTATAAATTTTCAATCATTATTTTGTAGTAAAATTAATTTTCATTTTTGATCTACCATCACTATATCATCAAATGAATCTCAATTAAAATCTCATACTCATTTTCTTTCTTTTCATGCATCAGAGACATAGGCTAAATATCACATGTTTTTAAAATTTCATTCATAATTAGCTAGAAGTTCTATTTTTCAACTATCATAAAACATAACTATATCATCAAATGAATCTCAATTAAAATTTATTTTTTTATAAGTTTCAAGTATATCTTGTTTTCATTCTGCTATTTTTTTTCAAATAGTTTTATCGAAATCAAAAGAAGAATTAGCTTTTGTTTTTAAGCTAACTATTGGGTCTCATAAATTAATCATTGAATAGGTTTGATGAAATTTAGTAGCATCTCAAACTATATTTCATCATGCAAATTCTAATAAGATTTTATTTTGTCATTCCCATCAAATTCAGGCCTCTTCTATATAATTTTCAATTCATATTTTTGAATTACTAAAAACCATATCTTTATCTACAAAAAGTGCTTCTGAATTAGTTTTGAAAAAATAAATTCATTTTGATCCAAATGATGAATTTCATAAATAATTATAATCATAAGAATATGAATTTGAAGAACTTTCTAAAAGTATTTGATTTTTTTTATGAGATAAAATACTAGGAAAAAATGAAGAATTATAAACTCAAATTAATTCAGAATCAAATTTAATTCATAAATAACCAATTAATTGTTTATTAGAAAAAATATGTATTCATGCAAAATTTCAATTAGTATCTTCATCTAATTTAAGATTTATAGATGGGTCTTTGATAATTTGTCATGAAGAATTAATACTAAAAATATCATAGGAATTAAATTGTAAAACTAAAGAATCATTTTTTAAAATAGTTTTATAAGAAGAATTATCTGTTTTAAATCATTTTAAAATAATATTGGTTTTATTTGGTAATATATTACAATTAGAAATATTAGTTTCTTCATCTGTATCACAAGAAATAAGATTTGTATTTTGTGGATCAAAATTAAACCATAATTTTGATATAAGATCTTTATAAATATTATCAAAAAAATTAATTTGTATTCAGTTTTCATTTGATATAATTTCATGATTTAAATCAAAACTTGCATCATCTTTTTTATTTCATGATAATATTTTTCATCATGGAGTTATTCCAAATGCTATATCCTTTGCATAAATATTATTTAATATTGAAGATATGGCTAGAGATCTAGATCAAGGATTAAATAATATTTCTCATCATAAATATCATGATTTGGTAATATCTCAATAATTTGATCATAATAGCACTGTATATAAAGAATTATAATTAATATTATTTAATTTTTCTTTATTAAATAAATAATAAGTTTCTATATTTAATACGTTTTCTGATATTCAAGAAACAGTAATAGATTTTCAAGAATCATCTGTATGAGTAAAAGAATTAGTTCATAAATTTGGACTAACTTCTCATTTAATAAATATAGATCATGGAATTTCACTAGTAAAAATATCTGTTTCTGAAACTCATTTATTTAAATTTAAAGAAATTGTATAAGTATTATCTTTAAAATTAACGTATTTTTTATATTCATTTGGAATTTCAAATTTAATATTATGACTTGAATCATTAAATGTAATGTTTCAATATCTATCAGAAAGAGTAGCTTTAATATTAGTTTTTTCTCATAATTTAGCCTCTAATTTTGGCTTAACTGTAGTTAATCAGATTGTAATTGGCACATCTGGTAAAATATCAATAACATTTCATGTAATTTCATTTATTCAAGGTACTGTTACTCATAATTTAATATTTTGACCTGCAATAAAATTTGGTATTAAATAAACATCTTCGGAATTTTTACCATTCACAATTTTTACAAAATTTGGTTCTATAACTCAATGAATAGAAGGCATTTCAAAATTAGCTACTCAATTAAAATTATTTAATAAACTTCAATTTTTATCTAAAATACTTATATCAATTTTATGTTTTTCTTTTCAAACTATAATATTATCCTTTTGTTTAATATTAATATTTATTTTAGCATTATCTATAACATCTATATTAATAATTTGTGATTCTATATTTTTATTTAATGCTTTAAATTTTAACGATAATTTTCAAGATTCAATGGTTTTTATATTAAAATAAGCAAATCAATCTAATAAAGATATTTCTATTTTTTGAGAATTATTTGAGGTAAATAATCATCAGTTTAAAATTTCTCATTCTATTTTATATAAATCTTGTTTTGTATGATTTTTAAAAATATCTAATAATTCTAAAAATACTGTAAATTCATTTCATTTAACAACTTGTGTAGAAGATGGGGTAATTTTAATTTCATTTAAATTTGTAGGTAAAATGGTAATTGTTTTATATCAAGTTAATCAAGATTTATCTGTAAATTCAAATTTATAAATTCAAATTTTATTTAATATTAATGTATCTGTAAATGTATAAATATTATTATTAATAACATATGGTCAACTAATTTTTTCTTTTGATGTATCATTATAAATATTAAGAACATAAGGTAATTGATTTTCTAAAATATTGAAATTTTTATCTTGTTTATTTAATTCTAAGATTATTTTATTTTTATTTTCATCTCATCAGGCTATAAAACTAGAAGTAATGTTATCTCAAGATTTTGAAATAATATTTAAACGATCTCATCTAATAGAAATCTCTAAAAGATCACTTGATTTATTTATAATTATTTTTCATTTTTTATCTTTAGTCTCAATATTCGCTTTTAAAAAAATGTCTACATCTTCTTCTTTTGATATGATAGAATATTTTGCTTTTCAAAGATTTGATTTAATTTTTAATGAAGTAAAATTTACATATTTATTAATAATTTCTTTATCATTTATATTTGGATCATTAGAATTTACATTATAAATAATATTATTTTGTCATGATTTATTTTTTATAATAATTTTATCAATTAAAAATCTTACTTCTGAAGTACTATCTACAGTAATAATTTTATCTTGATATTTTAATGTAGCTTCTAGTGGAATAGTTTCATTATAAGGATAAAGTTTATTAGAAGCAGTTAATTCAATTACTCAATTTTTTATTAATTCTGATCAATCAATTACTCAATTTTGATCTGTATCTTGTAAATATTTTTTATCAGTTATATT
>CAYUQQ010000005.1:0-4768 GCA_964446905.1 uncultured Candidatus Peribacteria bacterium | reverse complement strand
TAAAGTATTTATGTAATGAATTCATACGTATTCATAAAGATAATGAAGAATTACTACTACATTGTCATTCTTGTATTGCTATAGGCGGAATAAGTGTACCTAACCAACAAAAAATAGCTGGTATCCACTCAAAAATAGGAACTCATTCAGGAGGTCAACATTTAGCTGCTTTTCATGGTTTACTATTATTTTTACTTGCTATTTTGGATCAATTTATAAGATTTTTTAAAACCTGATTTTTATTTAAAATATTAGTTATATTTTCATTTAATTCTCATTTTTTATCTGGATCAATATTAATATACATATTTGCATGATCTCAATCTCATCATAAATAAGAAATTTCATAATCAGATTTATGTGAGGGATCAATAGATTTTGTATTTCAATCTATATCAAGATAATGTTCAAATATATATTTATATTTTATAGTGGCACTATTATAATTATTCCATAAAACATTTTTAATAATCATGTCCAAAATTTTTAGATCTGAAGATAAAGTTTGATATAAATTTATATTAGGAGAAGGATAATTTCATCTTTTTAAAATATTATAAATTTCGTCTCATCAATTAGGAGTTTCAGATTTAATTATATTATTAATTTCTTCACTTTTTTTATCCAAAACTTCTTTAATTTTTTTATTTACATTTTCATAAGTTAAATTTTTTCATTCAGGAATATGTATTCTAAATAAATTTGGATACTCTATTTTTTTATAATTTCATGCCGCACTAATAAAATCAATATATCTATCCCTATTTATAGGTAAAGAAGGGGTAGTCATATTCATATATTGAATTCATAATTCTTCATCTGTAGGAGATTTGTGAGTTATGTGAGAAGGAATTAATTTAAAATCATAATTATAAAAATTAGAAGTACAATTATCATCCATTAAAATACTATTTAATTTTTCTCCAGTAGGAGAAGATGAACATCAATTTAACATTTGTCATCCTATTAAGCCTGAATCATTATATCAACAATAATTATAATTTATAATTTTTTTTGAAGTACCAATATTTATAGTTACCTTAGAACAATTTGGTTTAACTACTAATTTTATAACATCCTCTAATCTTTTTTTATTATTAATAATAACATTATTTACAACATTTGATCAACTGTCTAATGGTTTTTCTAATAAATCTGTTTTACAACTATATTCAAGATTTCCTAATTTTTCAGTTGGCCAATAAACATCTGCTCATCATCATAATAATCCTAATCATCATATTGATAATCATCCATTCGAATCTCAGGATCATTTTTTATAAGTATATGGTTGTAAAATTAAATTATTATCAAAACAATCTAATGGAGAATTTATTTTTAATTTTGAATCGGATTTTAATTCTTTTGATCATCAAATGTCAAAAATTGGCATTACAAAACTTTTGTAATTATTATATTTTAATTTTAATCAATTTTTTTCGATATTTAATGTATCTATATTAACTGGAGAATTTCATCACCAGAATGTATTTACATAAATTAAATCTTTGCTTGGTGTGCATTGAGGTTTTGGTAAATCTTTTTCTAATAATTTAATATCATCTTCTACATGTAAAACATTATATCATCTATTTGCTTCAACCAATATTGATCAACTAGAAGTTCATCATCTAGTAATATTACATTCTGATGGAGAATTAATTAATTCTGCTTTTTTGCCAAAAAAATAATTTTTATAAATTGGATTAGGATTTTTAGAATAAGAGTCTGGAGTATATTTTATAAATAAAGTTTTTGTTGGTTCAGGTACACATTTTGATCAAGATCATGGTTCTCATAATAATTCTCAAGATCATGGTTCTCATAATAATTCTCAAGATCATTCTTCCTTTTTGCATTTTGGATCAGTTTCGGCTTTTTTAAAAAAAGCAGTATCTTCTGAATAAGATGTTAAAATTGCTATATTTCTTGAAAGTCAATTTGAAACTAAATTATCTATTTTATCTTCTAATAAAGTATTTGTATCTTTTATAGTATTTTTTGCGATTAAATCTTTTTTTGAAATTAATACATTTGGTGTATTTACTCTAATATTACTATTTGCTTCTCAGTATCTTCATGTATTATAAACAAATTTTAAAATATCTCATATATGTTTATCATTAAAAACTTGAAAAAATTGTTTTGCTATATTTAATATAATACTTTTTGTATGAAGATCTGGAATATTGTCTAATTCTAAAGATATATTTCAATTTTGATTTAAAATATCTCGTACTCATTTTGTCATTTTATCATCTCAAGTAAGGACAGAAGCTATATCGTTATTTTGAATTCAATCAAATAATGTTTGTAATTTTTTGGCCAAATATTTATTAAATCTATTATATGCTATATCTTCTACGTTTTGTAAGTATAATTGATATCATTTCCAATTTACCAAGGAAGTGGCTAATTCTTCTCTTTTTCAATCATAATAAAAAACATAAGGATCTTGAAGAGATGATTTAAAAATTCAAGAGTTAATATAAAAATCATGATTTTTATAAAAAAAATCATTTAATTTTTGAATATCTTCAGTTTCATTTCATGTATTTGGAGAAATTACTGAATGCCAAATTTCTACGTTACTATCTGTAATACTATTTTTAGTAGCTTCATAAATTCATTTTTCAATATTATAAACAAAATGTTTTTCATTAAAATCAACATAAGGATAAATACTTAAAAAAGTTTTATTATTTTTATGAACTACTGGTAATGGAATTTTTCATATAAGTATAGTTCATATTAATTGAGATAATCAATTTCAATCTCATTCATAAAATAATTTTTCATTTAATAATGATATCTTATATGGTGATATATTATTTGGAACTTTGAAAATAGCAATTTTTGTATTTGATAATTTTTTTTGTATATCTTGAGAATATCTTATAATTTTTCAACTTAAATTAGAATAAGTATTTTCATCTACAATAATAGAAATTAAACTATGATTTATTATTTCTTCTGCTTGTAACTTAAAAAAAATAGGTATATGAAAACTATTTAAAAATAAAATAGCAAATATTAAAAAATACGATATAAATTTTTGTATTTTTGAATATAAAAATGACTTATGCATAAATTTTTTACAAACACTAATTTTATAAAAACAAATAAGGATTATTATCTTAATTTTATTAGTAACATATTAACATATTTTATTAACTTTGCAAAAAATTATTAAAAAAATTACTAAAATAATTTTATTAAAAAAATTACTAAAAATAAAGTATTTAATATTGGCATTAAATAAAGATTAATTTTAAATTATAATTTTTATATAAAAAAAATAATTATTTTATTTTGACAAAATCTAACTATTTTATAAAATGTCATCACTTTTTAATTTTCTACTATTTTTGGGTTCGTAGCTCAGTAGGTAGAGCAGCGCCCTTTTAAGGCGAAGGTCGTGGGTTCGATCCCCGCCGGACCTACCAAATTGGTAACAGCAGACAGTAAAGAATTATTTTCTTTACTGTCTTTTTGTTTGTTTAAGCTAGTATTAGACATATCTCATCAATCTGAGTCATTAAAATCTCAGTTATTCTCTATATCGTCATCATCTTTTTGAAATTTGAAAAAAACATCAAAACTTCCGCTATGGATATTGATTTTCTTAATCATTCTATTAATTAATTTAATTTGTTCATCCCTTGTCAGTTTAAAAATATCTTTGTCTTTCATGGCATTTATGTAATCCAGAATTTCCTCAGAATTTTTATTTAATTCTTGATGTGTAGCTAAAATTTCTTTTAATTCATCATTTCTTTTCTCTAAAAGCTCTGCATTATTTCTCATTTCATCTATTTTACTTCTTATCATTTCCTTGAAACTCGGATTTTTCTCATCAACAAATTCTTCAAAAAATTCATGGGAATCTTCATAATATTTTTTAATTTTGATTTTATTATTTTCTATTTCATCTATAAATTCCTGTTCACTATTTTTACTTAAGTTCTCATTTAAAAATTTTTCTATGAAAAATCCTGGAGTTTTTAAAATATCGTTCAGCTTAACATAAATTATATCTATTAGCTCTGATTCCCTAATTTGAGGATTAGAACATTTATTCTTTCCGTGTTTGTTGGCGTTGTTATGACCACATCTGTAGTATGGCTTATAATTTCAGTCTCTGCACGCTTTTCCTTTATCTCCTTTATAATTTGCTCCACAGACTCAGCATTTCAGAAGTCCTGCAAAAATATGGTTTACGACAGGCTTGTTATTATTATTGAATTTGTATTTGTTAGTATCTAGCTTTTCTTTTGCTCTTTGGAAAATTTCAGGCTCGATTATATTTTCAACCTCTATTATAACCCAATCCTCTTCGGCTTTTTTAATCCTTTTCACTTTCTTTAGCTTTTTTCAACTATAGGGATCATCTTCAAAATATTCTTCTAGTTTTGTTGTGTTTAGCTTATATATGCCGATATAACTAGTATCTGAAAGAAGTCTTGAAAGAAAAGTAGGGTGCCAGACTCATTTATTGTATATATTTTTCCTTTCTTTTCCGAGCTTTCAGTCAAAACTCGGTAAAATATTTTGAGCCGTTAGAAGTCCTCAAATCTCAGACAGACTTTTATTTTGTGAAACGTATAAATCGAATATCTTTCTTACAATTTCAGCCTCTTCTTCAACTATCTCTATCTTTCTTGTGTCTCTATTTTTGGCAAATCCATATTTCGGTCTTCATCCGTTAGTGAAAAATCCTTTTTTAATTCACTCTAGCTTTCATAACATAGTTTTCTCCATAATGAGC
>CAYUQQ010000004.1:12915-27821 GCA_964446905.1 uncultured Candidatus Peribacteria bacterium | reverse complement strand
TGATATTGAGAAAACAAATTTTAACTGACCACATAATGCTTTAAATATTTTAGCTTCTAATATTGTCGCAAATGAAATAAAAATTTGTTCAAAAAAAATAAAATGATATTTAAAAAATATTTTCTGATTACCTCATAGAATAGAATTTATAAAAGAAATAAAATGAATAAAATTTTATGATGATTCAAAATCTACTTCAGCAAATAGCTTAAAAGCTGCATTAAATTCTTTTAATTGAAATATAATTTTAATAGCTGGATGAAGTGATAAATGAGATAAATTTGAATGATTGGATGAAATATTAAAAAATAAAGTTTTACATTGAGAATTAATATGACAAACTCGTGAAATTTTATGAAAAATATTTAATAAAAACAGTATTAGTTTTCACTATTCAGACTCTATGAACGAAGCTGTAAAAAATGTTTTTAAAAAAGCTAAAAAATGAAATATAGTTTTACTTTCTCCAGGTTGTGCTAGCTTTGGAATGTTTAAAAATTATCAAGATAGAGCAGAAAAATTTAGAGAGGCTATTAAAAAAATTAAAATTTAAAATTATATTAATTAAAATATTTTTTACTTTTTTAGTTTTTTTCTTTGTTTCAGTAAATGTTATCTTGGAGTATTTATTTTAATTATCTCTTAATACAAGATAGTTTTAATTATACAAAATTATTATGACACTGAATTAATCTAGATTAATTATAAAATATCTAAAAAACTCTTTTTTTCTAAAAAATACATTTTATGTCTAAATTATCTATATTATGCGATAAAATTACTATCTAGTATATTTTTTTATTTACAAATAATTCCTTATTTTCAAAACAAAATTACCTATTAATTTTGTAAAAAAACAAAAACTTTATATAATGTGTTTTATTTTTAATAAAAAAATATGAATAAATTAAAAAATTCTCAAAGTCAATATATACCAGATGAAAAAATTTTAAAAAAATATGCTGATGTACTTATAAAATATGCATTATGATGAGGAAAATGAATTAAAAAAGGAGAGGTTGTTTATCTTGCTGTGCCTGAAATAGCAAAACCAATTTTAATCCATCTTCAAACTGCCGTTATTGAAGCTTGATGACATTTTATAACTGATTTTATACCAGATGGTGTAGCCAGAAATTTTTACGAAAAAGCAAGTCCAGAACAAATTGAATTTTTACCAAAAAATTATTTATTAGAAAGAATAAAAACTTGTGATCATTTTTTGAGAATTGATTGAGAATTTGATAAAAATGAACTTTCTTGAATACCGAGCTCAAAAATTATGACAAGGCAAAAAATGATGAAATTTTACATGGAAGCAAGAGATAAAAAAGAAAATGCTGGCAAATTAACTTGGACAATTTGAACTTATGGTACAGAAGCAATGGCCAAAGATGCACAAATGACACTAGAAGAGTACTGGAAACAAATCATTCAAGCATGTTTTTTAAATCATCCTAATCCTATACAAAAATGGAAAAATATATCTAAAAAAACAGATGAAATAAAAAAGAAAATTGATAAATTATTAATCGACAAAGTTTTTATTAAATGAGAAGATGTTGATCTTGAAATAAAAATATGAGAACACAGAAAATGGCTTGGTGGTAGTGGTAGAAATATCCCATCTTTTGAAATATTTACATCTCCTGATTGGCGTGGCACAAACTGAAAAGCAAAATTTAACCAACCATTATCTAGATATTGAAATATAATTGAATGAATAGAATTAGAATTTAAAGATTGAGTTGTAATAAAATCAAAAGCTCAAAAAAATGAAAAACTCTTAAAAGAAATTTTAAAAACTGAAAATGCAGATAAAATATGAGAATTTTCTCTTACAGACAAAAGATTTTCTAATATTACAAGATATATGTGAGATACTATGTATGATGAAAATATGTGATGAGAGTTTGGGAATTTTCATATTGCTATTTGAAAATCATATGAAGATACATTTGATTGAAACATTAAAACACTAAATAACAAAAAGAAAAGACAATTATGATTTAATGATTGTGCAATACATATAGATATTGTATCTACAACAAATCGTACGGTTACAGCAATGCTCCAAAATTGAGAAAAAAAAGTAATTTATAAAAATGGAGAATTTAAAATATAAGAATTTTAAGTTCTAAATTTTGCTTTTTCTATTGCTTCAATAATTTGTTTTTGTAATTCTTCTGACATTTCATAATTTGACCAAACTATTTCAATATCGTCATCATTTTCTAACTCTTCAATTAATTTTATTATTTTTAATCATTGCTCAAAATCTGTAATTTTAATTATATTTGTAGGAATATATTCTAAATTATACTCAGAAATTTTTATATTATTTGATTCCAAATATTTTACAACTTGTTTTAAATCTTGTTTTTCTGTAATTACTTTAATTATATTTTCATCTTCTATTAAATAATCAGAAGCTCAAGATTCTATAATCAAATTTTCAATTTCATCTAATTTTTTTCATACAATATCAATATAACAAATTCATGCAAATTTAAATACAAAGGAAGACAAAGATCATGATTCTCATAAATTTCAAGAATATTTAGTAAAAAAATGTCTTATATTTGAAGTTGTCCTATTTTTATTATCTGTCAAAGCTTTTATAATAATTCACACTCATCATGCAGCATATCATTCATAAAAAATTTCTTGAATTTGATCTACTGATTTATCTTCTCATGTTCACTTTTTTATTGCCCTATTAATATTTTCGTTAGGAACATTATTTTTTTTTGCTTTTTCTATAGCCTCAAAAAGAGCAGGATTTTTATTTGGATCTCATCATTTTTGAGCAGCAAGAGAAATTAATTTAGCATGAATAGTAAAAACTTTTCATTTTTGAGCATTTGACATTTGTTTTTTATGCTCAATAACAGGTCATCTTCACATAATAAATTGTTATATGTTTAAAATAAAATTATTTACAGTCTTACAATATAGAAAGACTTATTGTAATTTATTAATCTAATTTAAATGATTTTAAAAAAATCAATGTTTATTAAGTATAATTATATAAAATAATTAAAAAAATTATTTTTTTTCTATTTTAATTTTTTTAATTTCTTTATTGTCTTTAATTTCGTGTTTTTTATTGTTACCACAATAAGGACAAATTTTCCAGTCTAAATGTAAATTTTTATTACATATATCACATTTTTTTGTAATTTTGGATGTACAATAAGGACAAACTATAAAATCTTTTTCTATAAAATTATTACAATTTGGACAAGTATTTATATTAATTTGTGTTTTTCAAACTACTTCATCAGATTCTATATCCTCTTCTTCTACTAATTCAGAATCTTCATAATATTTTTCAAATAAAGTAGTTTCTGGACGTATTAATAAATATATTGGCAATCAAAAAATTGGAGTTAAAAATATAATTATTAATATAGAAATAACTTGTAAAAAAATATTTGTTGTCCTATTTGTAATATCTTTTAAAACCCATATAACAAAAGCTCACCATACTATAAAAAAATAAATAATAATAAATTTAATTACACTATTAAAAGTTATTCATCAAATTATAGTTTCATAATGACTTCATAAATTTCAAAAAAAATCAAATAAATTATCTAAAAAAACATTTATTTGTTCCATAATAATTTATATTAAAAAAGTAAAAATTAATTAATTTATTTTTTTCCATTTATTAATAATAGATGGGTCTCAGCTTAAAAGTTCTTTTGGCACCCTATATCACATAAAAATTTCTGGTCTAGTGTATTGTGGATATTCTTTTTTATTAAGTAATTTTTTATTAAATGATTCTTCTTCCAAAGATTTATTATTTATAACTCACGGCAATAATCTTATAATTCAATCAATAAAAACCATTGTTGCCAATTCTCAACTAGTAATAACATATTTACCAATAGAAAATTCTTTTATATTAAATAAATCCATTATTCTTTGATCAATTCATTCATAATGACCACAAATTACTATAAGATCTTTTTGAATTTTTGCAAATTTTTCAAATTTATTTTGATTTAAAATTTTTCATCTAGCAGACAAATAAATCTTGTCTAATTTTCAATATTTATTTTCTATATAATTTATAGCCTTATAAATTGGCTCTATCGATAATATAGTACCTGGCATTCATCAATATGGACGATCATCAACTCTTTTTGTTTTTTTTATAGAAAAATCAGATAATTTATAAAAAATAGGTTTAAATATTTGTTTAACTTTGGCAATTTTTAAAATACTAGAGTCAAAATAACTATCAAATGCATCAGGAAATAATGTTATAATATGAAATATCATTTCATGAATTTATAAAAATAAATTTAAAAAATTATAATAAATTATATATAAAATCAATAATTTTATTTGTAAAAAAATAAAAAATTAATTTAGTTTGTGTAATAAAATTATTAAAATCTTTTAGATTTTTTTTAATTTAAGTATATTAAAAATTTTTTGTAAATTTTGAATAATTACTTTTTCTGAAAAATTTAAAATTACATTATTCCTTCAATTTTTTCAAACAGACAAACCTTTATTTTTATTTTTTAATAAATATTCAACATATTTAATAAATTCTTTTTCATTTTTTGCCAAAAAACCATTATATCAATGTTTTATAATTTCTCACACTCAACCTTTATTTAATGCAATTACTGGTCTTTCCATTGACATGGCCTCAATTATAGTAATTCAAAAAGCATCAATTAAACTAGTAAATAAAAAAATATCACATTCTTGATAATATTTTTTTATTTCATTTTGTGATATTTCTCATGTAAAAATGATATTTTTTTCATTTTTTGATAAATTTTTTAATTTTTCTTTTTCTACTCAATCTCAACTAATTATTAATTTTAAGTTTTTAAATTTATTTTTTAAAGTATTAAAAACATTAATTGCTAATTGTATATTTTTTCAATTTACTAATCTTGAATTAACATAAAGAATTAAATATTTATTATTTTTAATTTTTTGTGTATTTTTAAAAAAATCTATATCAACAAAAGGATAAATTAAATAAGCATTTTTTTTATAACAATCTTTAATTTTATTTTGAATAAATTTTGAATTTGCAATAATTAAATCAATAAATGGCATTATCAATAATTTTTCTATAATTTTTTTTATATTAACAAAAAATGATTTATTTTCTTGTATATAATAAACAGGAATATTTTGACAAAACCAAATAGTTTTTAATTTTTTATTAAAAATCATTTTTGATAATCATGCGGCAAAATGCATTGGATTATTACCAGCAAAAACTAAATCATATTTTCTAAAAATAAAAGCTAATTTAATTACTCAATAAATTTTTTTAATTCATTTATAATTTAAATTTATTATATTAATATTTTTATTAAGCTCAAAAAAACAATTTTGTTTATCTAAATCAAATGTAAAAAAATTTAAATCATAATTGCTATTTAAATAATTAGCAATTTGAAGTAATAATTTAATAGCTCATCATTTTTTTGTAACATGAGGATGGCAAATGGCAATTTTTAATTTATTCATTTTTTAACAAAATAAAAAACGTATATTATTTATTTTAATTATACTCATTATAATTATATTAAAAATTTTTTTTAATTATTATTTTGCTATACGTGATAAATTATATTGTTGTAAAAAATGAGTTAAAAGAGGAGGAGTGTTATTTAAAGCTCTATTTGAATAATTAATAATAACTCAAGTACTTAAAGATTTAGAATTTAATGTTCATCTAATATAAGTTCTTTTTTCTACTAAATCTCAAGTATTTCAATATAAAGATCCATCTACCAAAAGTTGATTAATTGTATTTATTCAATCAGAATTAATTTTTCAATTATTTAAAACTATAAATATTCCAGCTATTTTTGTTACATTATTTGTAATTTGAATATTTCAATTTTTGACTATAAAAGCCCAACTTGAATTATTGTCTGAATAATTTATATTATTATTAATAATTAAATCTCAATTTTCAATAATTATTGTTTTTATTCATAATAAAGATAATGTATTACTAATGTTTAAATTTCAATTTTTTAAAATTTTTACATTATCATTATCTCATAACTTATCTAAAGAATCAAATTCTCATATATTGTTAACATTCATTGAACTTAAAGATGTTGTTGTTTGTATTTTTGATAAATTATCGATCTGAATATTTTCATTATTTAATGAAATATTTTTATTAATTTGATTTGTAAGACTAGATAATTTTCGTTCATTTGATAACGTTGGATTATTTGCAGAAGTGGTTGTAAAATTACCATTTTTTAAATCATCTATAAAAAGATTTACAATTTGATTTACATTAAATCAAACAGGATTTAAAATATAAGCATTTCATCAAGATGTATTTGAAATTGCTGGCCTAGAAACCCTAACATTAATATTTTCTTGTAAATAATGTAATTTTATTTTAAATAAAGTGGTGTCTTTAAAAATACTTCATCAAAACCTAGATGTATCTCATTTAAATTTATCCTTTAATTCATTTCATGTAAATAATGAAATTGAGGATCCATAATTGTTACTTCATATAGTTCAAACTTGTCAAGTAATGTTTTTACATAAAAAATTATTATCTTTTATGGAATAATCTCCATCATCAATAACACAAGTTTCTACTTGATTAAAATATAAATATTTGGTTGTCCAATCTCTTAATTTATAAGAAATATTATTATTATCTGAAAAAACAGAAACATTATCTCAAACTATAATTTTAAAATCATTAATAGGAATTTCAGTACCATTATTAATTATAAAAATATCTCATGGTCAACTAGATGAAGGATTTGTAATATCTACTATATTACAATTTTCATTACATTCTCTTCATAATGGAGTACCATCAGCTTTATCGCAATTTTCATATTCTCAATTACCATTTGGAGTTTGTTTTGTTCAATCTCAACAATAACCCGTAGTTCAAGGATTTGTAATCGGTCAAGGTCAGGGTCAAGGTCAAGGTCAGGGTCAAGGTCAAGGTCAGGGTCAAGGTCCTCATCATGGACATTGTGTTGGTGCCGTAATTATACATGAAGCCTGGTTATTTCTATAACAAATTCTTCAAACTGGTACCGCTGCTGTACAAGAAGCTTCTGAAGAATAAGAAGTACATGTACTTGATGTATTACATGCATACCAAGTATCTCATCATCATCATCGAGTAACACTTATGGAAACATTACAGCCTGGACTTGTAACACTTCAATTAATAGTACAGTTTGCAGTATAATTTCAAGTTGTATTATAGATACAAGTTCATGTAGAATTATTTATTATAGGAGCATTGTTTCAACAATTTATAACATAAGACCATGCACTAGTTCAATCACATATAAGATTACTTGTAAGAGATCAGTTACTAGAAGATCTTGGATTTGCAATTAAAGAATTACATGAAGATCATCCTCATCAACAAACACAATTAGTTTGAGCTGTACATGATGGATTTCTACAAGAAAGTACTCATCATCAAATATTTGTACACGTACTACCATCTCAACAGGTAGATCATGCTACAGAACAAGAAGAATTACAAGTTGTTCGTCCTCATCATCAAGTAACACTTATGGACACATTACAACCTGAACTTGTAACACTTCAATTAATAGTACAGTTTGCAGTATAATTTCAAGTTGTATTATAGATACAAGTTCATGTAGAATTATTTATTATAGGAGCATTGTTTCAACAATTTATAACATAAGACCATGCACTAGTTCAATCACATATAAGATTACTTGTAAGAGATCAGTTACTAGAAGATCTTGGATTTGCAATTAAAGAATTACATGAAGATCATCATGATGGAGTATAGCTAGTACGACAGTTTCATCATGTTAATCAATTACAACTCCACGTATAATTATGTGTAGATCAAATTGTAGTATCAAGAAAGCTTCATACATTTTGTCATGCTGGACATAAATTTGGATAAGTAGCAGTTATTGGAGAAGCAGGAAGCGTAAATGGTCAAGCTACACAAGGTAGAGTATAACTTGCATTACAGTTTCATCAGGAAACTCAATTACAACTCCATGTATAATTATGTGTATTTCAATTTATAATATCATTAAAATTTCTTACAGTTTGTCATGTTTGACATAATCAAGGAGTTGCACTAGTTATTGGATTTGTTTGAACTCATCCAACTCATCAGTTTTGACAAGCAACAGTAATTGGTTGACAACTTGTATCACATCATCATGGTCACCATCAAGTACGAGAGGTGTCTGCTGGATCACAGATTTCATTTGGATTATATCAATTTATAGGAGTTTGATCAAGAATACCATCTCAACACCAAGATATTTTATAGTCGATACATTCTGTATGTTGTCTTGGTCAGACCCAAGATCAATTTATATTTTCATATATTCATAATTCATATTCAAGATGAATATCTCAATAATTAGAAACTAAAGGAGGATGATAATTTATTCAGTATGAAGATGTAGATTCTAATATGTGTACTGTTTTGTATGGCTCAATAATATATCATGCATTTTTAAATCAAGGATCCCATTCCATAACAGGAATAGCATCGTCTGAATAAGTTGCATTTGATTTAAATCTAAATGCAGCACTACTTATTCATGTTCTATATGCATTTGCATAATAATCATCTCAAAAAGAAACTCGTCTTCAATATCGTAAAATTCAAGTAAAATTTTGATCACATGCTCCAAAAACAAGATTTGGAAAAATAATTAAAAATAAAATTATTATAATTTTTATTTTATTCATAAATTTTCAATAAAATTATTATTAAGTTTTTGTGTTTTATTTATTTTTGTTTCAATTACTTTTGATTTTTGAATCGTATCTCATTTATCAAAAACTTTGCTATTAATAATTGTATTATGCATTTTATATATTTTTAATCATACTCAAAATGCTATAATTAGCAAGAAAAATAATAATATTATAATTTGTATTTTTTTATTCATAAATTTAAATTAAATATTTTATGGTTTAAATCATCATATTGTATTTCATCAATTTTGATCACTTCATGTAGTATTTCATCGTCAATTTGTATCTCATTTATCAATAGTAGTAGGAGTTGACCCTCATGATCAATCAGACTTTTGTCATGGTTCTTCTTTTTTAGCTCATCAAATTGCTCAAATATAAGCATTTGTGGTTTTTATAAATACTTCATTTCAACCAATATATCAACTACTATTAAATGTTAATCATCAAACAGTTTTTGTTGTCTTTCAGGTAATTTCCAAAGATTCTAGCTTCATTCACAAACTTTCATTGCCACATCTACCATACATAAACATTAAAAATTTAGAATTTAGTTTTATATTATTTCAGTTTATATTAATTGTTTTTCAACCTAATATATCTTTAATTTGAGGAGATTCTATATTTATTGATTGATCATTTAAAGATGTTTTTATAAGATTTATTAAAGATTGTTCTATATTATTATAAAATTCTCAACTTTTAATTATTTTATTTAAAATCCATTTTTTATTTTTATCTTCATCTATGTTTTGAGTATTTCAATCTGCAACTGTAGCAAGTCATGGAGGAATTGTATCAAAATCTCTATATCACAATTGTCTTCAATCTTTATCTATTTTATAAGATGCTACAAAAGCAAATATTGAAGAATCTGGTTTTTGATTCCAATTAGAATTATCTTTTAATTTATTAGTTAGAGCAGTCCTTTTTGTTTGTATTTCATTATTATCCAATCCTCATATTTTTGAAATCATTCTACCAAAAGCTGCTTCCCTATTTGTTCATTTAATTCACAAAAAATTTTCATTCATAAGTACACTATTTGGCATAAGTAATGCATATAATTTTTTGGCATAATTACTATCTATGCTTTGATCTTCTTGATAACTCATTAATCTAGCTAATGTTTTTTCATGTTTTTTCCAATTTGAAGTATTTTCTAATAATTCTGTAGTTATAGTTTCTATTTTTGTTTTTTCAATTCAATTAATTTTTTTATTTTTTCAAAAAATTTGATTTATATATTCTTGTGTTTTCTTTGTTCTTTCATTATTATCTATTATTTTATCAGCATTCATCTTATCTACCATCATTGCATCTTTAAGTTGAGTAAGAGCATAGGCGAGTAATTCTTTATTGTGAATATTTTGAATAATTTCTTTAAAATTAGATTTTTCATTCCACAGAGGCATTTTGTCTAACATATTAATACAATATGCCTTTGCTCCATTATAATTTCAATTATTCAAATTTTTAGCAAACTCAGAATAAGATTTGGGATATCTTTGGGCTAAAGTAGCAAATAAATATAAATTAGTGTTTATATATTGTGTTATTTCTTTATTAAAATTATCATTTATTTGTAATGTTTCAGTTTTTTGTGTAGTTGTTTCTTCAGTTTTTTGCATCATTGATTGTAAATTATTGTTATTTGATATTTCTGTTAAATTTAATTTATGACATGGTATCAAATCTGTAGCTCAAATTATTAAGTAATCTTCTTTATTATTTATAAATTTATGACCTATATTTCAAACATTTCATAATGTTAATTTTTTACTATCATTATCATAATTTACTTGATTTAAAACGTTAGGAGCAATAAAAATATTTGCTTTATCTAAATCTCAAGATATTTGTATTAATCAATTATTGATTTTTGTGATATTTAATCATTGTTGTTTAAATATTGTATTTAATTTATTAACAAGTTCGTCCATATCTTTATCTACTTTAATATATTCATTATTATTTTTATCATTAGATGAAAATAAAGAAAATTTTTCTTGGAATTTTGTGATATCTGATTTTTTGTACAATGCTGCGATATTTTCAAAAGATATACCGACTAATGGTAATGGTACAAATCCTGCGATAAATTGTATTCATAAAGCTAATCAAGATAATTTCCATCATTCTTGTTCTCTTACTAATACAGATTTTCTTTTCCATTCAGAAATATATTGATCTTTAATATTTTCTATAATTAATTTTTTTCAATCATTATCAAAACTATCAAAATCATACTTTTTTAATAATATATCAACATTATTAATTATTTTCACAAATCCTTCTTTATCTTCTATAGTAATATCTTTATCTGTACCTAATTTTGTTCTTATAGATGAAATATATTCTTGTCAGCTTTGATTATTTTTTAATTCAAAAAAAGTATCAAATTTTGTTTTTAAAGATTGCTCTGTTTTTTCTAGTCATCATTCAAAACTTTCATTATAATTAACAATAACTCCTCCTCATAAAGTCGATACATTTACAGTTGCTCATATATTTTTTGATTCTATAGCATTATCTTCAAATCATAAATTTTTTAATTCACTGGTATTTATTGTATGAGTTAATCAAACTGCAGCATAAGGAATTAACATAAACAATCATACATTTGAGTGTATTTTTGTACTTTCTCCGATTTTTAAATCTTTTAACTTAAAATTTACTCAAATTCAAGGAGATAACTTTCAATCAAATAATCATACTCATATATTTACAGAAGCATTATCTATAATGCCTTTTGTAATTATTGAAATATTATCATTTAAACTATCATTTGTTATACTTGCTCAAATTCAAGCTCATCTATTTTGTTCTATAAGACTTATCGCCAATCACATTCATTGTAGTCTAAAATTATTTATAAAAGATGTTTTATTTTCATTTTTCTTTAAAAATTCCAAAATTTGAATTGCTTTAGTTTTTTCGTCTCAACTCATCTCACTTACTTTTGTTTCATAATTTTTTAATAACTCATCATACTTAATCTCTCATGCTTTTTTAAATTCATTATCTTTTTCTAATTTTTGTTGCTCAAATATATCTTTTTTCAAAGCATCTTTTCATCAGGTTAAAGCATTAACAAGATTATTAAATCTAGATATTTCTTGTATAAACCTTCATTTTAATGAAGGGTTTGATTTTAAATTATTATATAAATCTTTTTTATTTTTTATGCTAGTAACATCTCATAATAAAATATAAGATATGGATTCAAATAATTTTGTTGGATACAATGAGTCATATTTATTAAGAGTATCTAATAATATTTTTCCATCAAATTTTGATACATCTTTTTCATCTACTTCTCAACTATTATCATAATCACAAAGCACATCAAAAACTTTGTTTGAATCTATCTTATTTAATTGTTCTTCTGTAACTCTTTTAACTTCTTCTTCTCTTTTTTGAGCTTCTTTTTCTTGTTTTTCTTTTCTTTTTTCTTTCTTTATATCTATATTTTCAAGTCTATTAGCTGTGTTATTAAAATTATATTTTTCCTCAAACATTCATCAAATATTAGAATCGTTTCAATATAATTCAAGAGCTTTTGTAATTTGGGCTGGATTTGGACATTCTTTTCAAAAATAAATAAAAGTATTACCACCATCATCGTCTATTTCTAGATAATATCATCTATTATCTTGTCAAATAAAAACATCATATTCTTTGGTTATCTCAGATGAATCTTTATTTGTATATTTTTGAGTTGCCTTTTCTTTAATTTTAATTTTATCTATTTTCATTTCTATAACTTTTTTTTCTACTATTTGTTTTATATCTTGAATTTGATTTAAACAATTATTTAATGCACTTACTTTTTCTTTTACTTGTTTAGTAAAAAGTGAAAACCTTGATTCATATTTATCTTTTGCTTGTTCAAGTTCTTTAATTCTATCATGAAAATATTTTATCTGTTCTGGCGTTTGATTTTTTTTTACGCTTACCCAATCATTTTTTAATTTATTAACATAAGCATCTTTAATTTTTAAAGTTTTTTCACCTTCATTTTCAAATAAATTTTTATCAATTTCATCATGACTTAAAGTGTTATCTTCATTTGTATCAAAATTTGCATCAAGTTTTAAATTTATATTATTAACTGTTGTCATATTTTTAAAATTAGTTTTAAAATAATTAATATATAAACATTTTACTATATTTTTAAAATTTATGCAAATTTTGACTTTTTTATTTTTACTTTATAATCATTTTATACATAATAAGAATTAATTTTTGGTTTTTTACTTTTTAAAAAATCTTTTAAATTAGACTAGATCTTACTACTGTGAGACTGTTAAATAATTTTATTTAAATATGAAAAAAATTTGCATATTACATGATACTTTTTTATATAGATGAGGATGAGAGCGTCTTGTCTATCTAATGGCCAAAATTTTAAAATCAGATTTGGCTTCTGGGTTTTTTGATAAATGAAGTTTTGATTTAAAACAATTATTACCAAATCAAAAATTAATTGCAATTTCAAGTCCTGTATTTAAAAAATGATTAAGACATTTAAAATTAAAATTTGCTTTTTTATTTCAAACAAATTTTTTAAAACAATATAACACCGTTGTGTTTAGTTGAGATTGTCTTAGTGCCGTAAGAAACTGTAATAAAGAAACAAAAAAAATTTATTATTGTCATACTCCGCCTAGATATTTATTTGATCAAAAAAATGAATATTTAAAAAAAGTAAATTTTTTTTTAAAACCTATTTATAAAATTTTATTTTTAATTTTTAAGTGGATATATTTTAATGATTTAAAAAAGATAGATTTTATTTACGTTAATTCAAAAAATACTCAAAATCGTCTAAAAAAATTTACATGAAAAGATTCTATAATTATTTATCCTCCTACAGATACAGATTTTTTTAAGCCATCACAAATTCGCAAAAATTATTATCTAAGTTTTGCAAGATTGTCTAGTATTAAAAGAGTTGATAAAATTATAGAAGTATTTAAAATATTACCAGATAAAAATTTGAAATTTACATATTGAATCAATGATCCAGAAAAAGATAAAATTTTAAATACTATAAAATGATACAAAAATATAGAAGCTATAAAATCTCCAGATGATAAAAGTTTAAAAAAATTAATTTCAGAATCAATAGCTACTATTTATATACCAGTAGATGAAGATTTTGGCATGGCTCCCGTAGAATCTATGGCATGCTGAGTGCCAGTAATTTGAGTGCATGATTGATGACTAAAAGAATCTATTATAGATTGAAAAACTTGATTTTTGATAAACAAAAATTGTAATTTAAAATATTTAAAAAATGCTATAAATAAATTAGATTTAAAAACAAGTTTAAAAATGAAAAATGATTGTCTAAAACAATCTAAAAAATTTAGTTTACATGTTTTTGAGGATAAAATTATTAAAAATATTTAATATGAAAAATGATATAAAATGAATTAATCCAGAAGTTATTGCTCAAATTTCTTATCAAAATAATGAGCCAATATGGATGCTTAAATATAGATTAAATGCCTTGGAGGTTTTTAATAAATTAAAATTCCCTGCTTGGTGACCAGATTTAAGTAAATTAAATTTAAATGAGATTTATTTTTACATAAATTCAAAATTAAAAAATATAAAAACTTGGGATAAAGCATCTTTGGATATTAAAAACATATTTGAAAATTTATGAGTAATAAAAGCAGAAAAAAAAATATTAGCTTGATCACATGTACAATATGATAGCAAAAACATATACCACAATTTAAAAGATAGTTTTATTAAAAAATGAATTATATTTGAAGACTTAAACTCAGCATTAAAAAAACATTGAAATTTAATAAAAAAATATTTTACAAAAATTGTGCCAATACAAGATCATAAATTTGCAGCTTTACATTATGCTTTTTGGAGTGGGGGGACTTTTTTATATATACCAAAATGAGTAAAATTAAATGAACCTTTACAAGCTTATTTTAGAATGAATCATAAAACATTATGACAATTTGAACATACATTAATAGTTTTGGAAGAAAATTCTAGTTGTCATTATATAGAATGATGTAGCGCAAAAGAGTATTTAAATTCATCTTTGCATGCTTGATGTGTAGAAATTTTAGTTTGAAAAAACTCAAAACTAAGATATTCTTCAATAGAGAATT
>CAYUQQ010000004.1:0-12905 GCA_964446905.1 uncultured Candidatus Peribacteria bacterium | reverse complement strand
AAATACATTTAATTTAAATACAAAACGTGCAATTGTAAAAGAAAATTGATTTATAGAGTGGGTTTGAGGAAATATGTGAGCATGAGTTACTATGCTTTATCCTTGTTCTGTATTATTATGAGACAATAGTAAGTGTAGTCATTTTTGAATAGCCTTTGCGAATAAAGATCAGGTTATAGATGCTTGAGCCAAAATTATTCATATTGGTAAAAACACAAGTTCTAACGTAAACTCAAAATCTTTATCAAAATCATGAGGATCTGCAGTATATAGATGATTATTAGAAATAAAAAAATCTGCATCAAATGCAGTTTCAAAATTGGAATGTGATTGATTAATTTTGGATAAAAAATCATCAAATAATACATTTCCAAAAATTAATGTTAAAAATACAGATTCTATAGTTGCACACGAAACAAAAGTATGAAAAATTAATGAAACAGATTTATTTTATTTACAATCTAGATGAATTAATAAAAAAAATGCTGAAATAATGCTCGTAAATTGATTTATAAACCCTATCATAAAAGCGCTTCCCCTAGAATATGCAGCTGAAATGAATACTTTAATTGATACAGAAATTTAATTATATACCTTAAAATTGTTCGACAGTTTCGCAATAGCGAAACCCAGTCTAATTTAAAGTGTTTTTAAAAAGAAAAAAACCGAAAACCAATTCTTATTAGGTATACTAATTAAAAATTTGCTTTCGGTTTTTTTTAAATATTTTAAATAAAATTAATTTTCGCTTTAACAAAACTTTCGATTAATTTTTTTTTGAGAATATAACTCTATTGGTTATTAATAAATTTTATCTAGGCATACCATAAAAATCTAATCCTCTTTCATCAGTCATGGATTTTGTAATAAAATTTTTCTTTTTTCATTTTTTAAAAAAACCTCTATTATCTAATATTCACATTTCAATAAGACTAGATACAGCCTTGGTAGAAAGTTTTTTCTTAGGAAAATTTAGTTTATTTTCATAATAATGTTTTCTTTGTTTATAACTTGTATTTTTTCTTGTTTGTGGATTTTCATTGCCAATAAAAACTCTAGCTGTAGCTTTTTTGTTTTTAGATAATTTTCTTGATGCAGCCTGTTTTTTTACAATACTTCATTTTAATCAATGTTTATTTGCCATAAGAAAGTAAAAAGTATTAGAATTAAATATTTTATAAATTCTTGCTTAAAGTAGTTTAAACTTTCTGCTATGAAATTAAATTTTAAATTTTTTGAATTTTAATATTTTCAGATTTTATATTTTTTTTATATTTTATTTTTATTAAATTTTGCAAAGCAAAATTTTGGAGCGGGGGACGAGGTTTGAACCCGCACACCCAAGGGTTGAAGCCTTAGTACACTCACTCTTTTATGTTACCCCCGCATAAATATAAAAACATAAAGTGATGATATCTTATTAAATACTTTAATTTTGTCAAAATTTTTGGTTTTTTTTAATTACTTTTGTTTATATATAGAGAAAATTTTATATAAAATCTTCAATAATAATTTTAAATTAAAATGAATTAATTATCTAAATATTAGCATTAAACATAGATAATTATTAAATTAATATATATAATAAAAAAAATAGATTTATAAAAATTTGACTAAAATAAACTTTTTTATAAAATCCTTTCACTAATTTATAATATAATAATAAATTAAACTTTAATTTTATTAATTTTAAATAATTTATGGCCACAGATTTAAAAAATATAAGAAATATCGGTATTATTGCTCATATAGATGCTGGTAAAACTACAACTTCAGAAAGAATTTTATTTTATACATGAAAAACATATAAAATATGAGAAGTTCATGAATGAGAAGCTGCTATGGATTGGATGGAACAAGAAAGAGAAAGGGGTATTACTATAACATCTGCTGCTACTACTTGTTTTTGGAAAGGACATCAAATTAATATTATTGATACTCCAGGACATGTTGATTTTACAGCTGAGGTAGAAAGATCTATGAGAGTACTTGATGGTTGAGTTGTTATCTTTGATTGATCTCAATGAGTAGAACCACAAAGTGAAACTGTATGGAAACAAGCAGATAAATATGGTGTGCCTAGAATAGCTTTTGCAAATAAAATGGACAAAACTTGATGAAGTTTTTCTATGACTTATGAATCTATACAAAAAAGATTAGCATGAAAAAAAATTATTCCAATACAAATACCGATTTGAGAAGAAGAAAATTTTAAAGGTATAGTAGATATAGTTTCTATGAAATGATATTTATTTGAATGAAATAAATGAGAAAAAATTACAGAAATTGAAATACCAGAAAACTTGTTATTAAAAGCTAAAGAATATAGATCTCTTGTTATAGAAAAAGCCGCAGAACAAGATGAAGAACTTACAAATAAATATTTAGAGTCTTGAGAATTAACAATAGAAGAAATTAAAAAAGGATTAAGAATGTGAGTAATTTCAAATGAAATATATTTACTTTTATGTTGATCGTCATTATCAAATATTTGAGTACAATTATTAATTGATGCTGTTTGTGATTATTTACCTTCACCATTAGATATTGATAATGGTACAATTACATGATCAGATGTGGATGATGTAGAAAAAAAGATTACATTTAAACAAGATACAAAAGAACCATTATCTGCATTAGCATTTAAAATAGCTACAGATCCTTTTGTTGGTAGAATTACATTTGTAAGAGTTTATTCCTGAGTATTAAAATCTTGATCATATGTATTTAATTCTAATACTTGAGAAAAAGAAAGAATATGAAGATTATTACAAATGCATTCTAATCATAGAGAAGAAATTGCAGAAATACCAGCTTGAAATATTTGAGCAGTAATTTGATTAAAAAATACTAAAACATGAGATACTTTATGTGAGCAAACTAAACCAATTGTTTTAGAAAATATTTCTTTTCCAGAACCAGTTATTAATATTGCAGTAGAACCAAAAACAAAAGCAGATCAAGAAAAAATGGGTATCGCATTAAATAAGCTATCAGAAGAAGATCCTACATTTCAAGTAAGATCTGATTCTGAAACAAATCAAACTATTATTTATGGTATGTGAGAACTACATTTAGAAATTATTATAGATAGAATGAAAAGAGAATTTAAGGTAGAATGTAATGTTTGAGCTCCACAAGTAGCATATAGAGAAACTATTACTCAAAAAGTTACAGATCAAGAATATAAACACGCAAAACAAACTTGAGGTAGAGGTCAATATTGACATGTTGTAATCACTTTTGAACCTATCACTCCAGAACAAAGAAAAGAAGATGAAACATTAAAATGAGAAACTGTATTTGTAAATAAAATTGTTTGATGAGTAATCCCAAAAGAATTTATACCAGGTATAGAAAAATGATTAAAAGAAGCTTATTCTAGATGAATGATTGCTGGTTATCCTGTAGTAGATGTAAAGGCTACTTTAACTTTTTGATCTTACCATGATGTAGATTCAAATGAATTATCATTTAAACTTGCTGCATCAAAATGTTTTAGAGAGGCTACAAAAAAATCTCGTCCTATACTCCTTGAGCCTATAATGCTTGTAGAAGTAAATACTCCAGAAGAATACATGTGAGATGTTTTATGAAATTTAAATTCAAAAAGAGGTCAAATTATAGAAATGTGAGAAAGATGAATGGCAAAAATACTTAAGGCAAATGTACCTCTTTCTGAAATGTTTGGTTATTCTACAGATTTAAGATCTATGTCTCAATGAAGAGCTACTTATGTAATGGAATTTTCACATTATGCTCAAGTTCCAAACAATATTACAGAAAAAATTAGATCTGAACGTTGAATAAAATTTGAAGATGAAGAATAAAATTAAGTAAATTTCAAATATAAATTTTAAATAATCACAAAAACGACCATAAGAACCAATCCAACAAGATTGGCTCTTATGTAACTAAGATTTAATATAAAAATATTAAACAATAAATACTTAATAATTAAAAATTTAATTAATAATTAGTAATTATTTGTATTTGATTTTTTATAAAATTTAAATAAAATAAGCCAAAAAGTATGAAATAAAAATATTTTAATTTTTATTTATTTTAATAATTAATTTTACATATTATGGATGATAATAATCTTTCTGATTTAGATTGACAAAATAATGATAATTCTACTATTCAAAAAAATGAAGTAAATGAAAGATGTGAAAAAATTAAAAAATTAGAGCAATCTTGATTTATAGTTTTTCCTGAAAAATTTGATAAGACTAATGATATAATAGATTTATTAAAAGAAGAATGAAAATATTCTGTTTGTAATTTTTCAGATGTTATTGAAGATAATAAAAGAGATGTTTTTAGCATAGCATGAAGAATTATGTCATTTCGTTCTCATGGTAAAATAAGTTTTGCATCAATAAAAGATTATACTTGAGATATACAATTAGCTTTTGTAAAATGATCATTAAAGATTAATGATTGAAAAAAAATAAATGAAATTATTAAATTTTGAGAAGAAGAAATTGATGCTTACAAATTTATTCAAAAATTTATAGATATATGAGACATAGTATGAGTTTATTGAAATCTTTTTATTACAAATAAATGAGAATTAACATTATTTGTTAAAGAATTTCAATTACTTACAAAAGCAATAAATCCATTACCAGAAAAATTCCATTGATTAAAAGATTCTGAGACTAGATTTAGAAAAAGATATCTTGATATGTTATTAAATAAAGACACAAAAGATACTATAAAAAGAAGAAGTTTGTTTTTTAAAGCAATAAGAGATTTTTTAAATTCAATTTGATTTATGGAGGTTGATACTCCAATTTTAGAAAATACTACATGATGAGCAGATGCTAGGCCTTTTTCTACTAAATATAATGCATATGATATTGATGTTTATTTAAGAATATCTGTTTGAGAATTATGGCAAAAAAGACTTTTGGTTGGATGATTTGAAAAAATATTTGAATTATGAAGACTTTTTAGAAATGAATGAGTTTCTCCAGAACATGCTCAAGATTATAATCAAGTAGAAATTTATTGGGCATATTCTGATTATAAGCAGATGATGAAATTAGTAAAAGATCTTTATTTATATATTATTGATAATGTTTATTGAAAAAGGAAATTTAATATAAGGTGATATGAAATAGATTTTGATAATGATTGGTATGAAATTGAATATACAAATATTATAAAAGAAAAGACTTGAATTGATATTTTTAATTCTACAGATGAAGAAATTGAAAATAAATTAAAAGAATTAAATATTGAGATAGAAGATAAAAATAGAACTCGTATGGTTGATTATTTATGGAAATATATAAGAAAACAAATTCCTTGACCAGCATTTTTAATTAACGAACCAAAATTTACAAGTCCTTTAGCTAAATCTGACATTAATAATCCTGATATTACTCATCGTTTTCATGTAATTATAGCATGAAGTGAAGTTGGTAATTGATATAGCGAATTAAATAATCCGATAGATCAAAAAGAAAGATTTGAATTACAACAAACACTTAGAGATTCATGAGATGAAGAAGCTCAAATGGCAGATCTTGATTTTGTAGAAGCTCTTATGCACTGAATGCCACCTGCTGCTTGATTTTGAGTATCAGAAAGACTTTTGGCATTTTTAGAAAATAAACCAATAAAAGAATGTCAAACATTTCCTTTTATTAAACCTATAAATTAATTAAAAAAACTTAAAAATTAATTTTGAAAAATAACTAAAATTCATATAATAATGGTATATTTTTTAGCTTATTAATGACATAAATATATGTTTCAAAACAATTTTATAAGTCTATGATTTAATGATAAAAATATATAAAATTTATAAAAAATTTTTACTAAAAACTTAAAGCCTTTATCTATATTTTTACAAAAATCAAAAAAATCTTAAAAATGAAATTTAGTTGAAAATATGTTTAATTATTGAGTATTTACTTAAATAGAAAAAAGTATCAAAAAAATTTGCATATTCAATAAAAATTCATATAATGCGCCCACTAAAAATTTATATTTTAGATTTTTTGGAGCTATAGCTCAGTTGGTTAGAGCGCTGCCCTGTCACGGCAGAGGTCGCGAGTTCGAGTCTCGTTAGCTCCGCCAGTATAGATTTTAGGTATTAAATAATAGGTAATAGATAAAAAAACACTTATCACCTATTATTTAATACCTAATCCTTAATATTTATTTTGGGCCCTTAGCTCAGTTGGCTAGAGCGCCTCGCTTGCACCGAGGAGGTCAGGAGTTCGACTCTCCTAGGGTCCACCAGAATAATAATAGTTAAAGAATGGTTAAAAATTTTGTTAAATGGTTATTAAAGAATTGTTTTTATAATAATTTTTTAGAAAATCTTTTAACTAAAAATATTTAACAATTCTTTAATGCAAAGCTTTTAAATATTTTTTAACAATATCATTTTATGTGATTAAGAAATAAAAGACCTCATGATTTAAATTATTCTGTTAATGTAAAATGACCGAAGTCTGGTAAAAAAATTCAAAACACTATTAAACAATTTAAAGTTTTAGAAAAAAGAGAAAAAATAGAATGAGAAACTAAGTGGCTTAAAAATGCTAAAGTTTTTGTTTTAAAAAAATTTAAAAAATATTCTATTAATATTAACAAAATTTAAAAATGCCTAGATTAACAAGTAAAGCTCATAAAAAATTAAAAAGAGCAAAAGACAGAATTACAAAAAAAGTTAAAAAATTAAATAAATAATTGATTTTTAAAGCTTTTTGTATATTATTAAAAAGCTATACTTTATTTTTATTTACTAATTTTATTTATTATGGCAGTTTTTGACCGTTCAAAACCTCATTTAAATATAGGTACTATAGGGCATGTAGATCATGGTAAAACTACATTAACAGCATCTATTACCTTTGTTTTAAATAAAAAATTTGGGACTGGAGAAATGAAAGACTATTCTCAAATTGATAACGCTCCTGAAGAAAGAGCAAGGGGTATTACTATTAATACAACTCATGTTGAATATGAAACAGATAAAAGACACTACGCTCATGTGGATTGTCCTTGACATGCTGATTATATTAAAAACATGATTACTTGAGCAGCTCAAATGGATGCTGCAATTCTTGTAGTAGCCGCTACAGATGGTCCTATGGCACAAACAAGAGAACATATTCTTTTAGCAAGACAAGTATGAGTACCATATATTGTTGTTTATATGAATAAATGTGATATGGTTGGTGATACTGAAATGTTAGATCTTGTAGAAGTAGAAATTAGAGACTTATTAACAAAAAATGAATTTCCATGAGATCAAACTCCAATTATTAGATGATCAGCTCTTGTTGCTTTAGAAAATCCTACTGATTATGATAAAGAATATTGAGCTAAATCTATTTTAGAACTTGTAGATGCGATAGAAAAATATGTTCCAGTTCCTGAAAGACCTATTGATTTACCATTTATTATGCCTATTGAAGATGTATTTTCTATTAAATGAAGAGGTACTGTTGTAACTTGAAGAATAGAAAAATGAGCTATTAAATTATGAGATGAAATAGAAATAGTTGGTATTAAAGACACTAAAAAAACTACTATAACTGGTATAGAAATGTTTCATAAACAACTTGACCAAGGTCAAGCATGAGATAATGCATGAGTTTTACTTAGATGAATTGAAAGAGATGATGTAGAAAGATGACAAGTTTTAGCAAAACCAGGTTCTATAAAACCTCATAATAAATTTGAAGCAGAAGTATATGTACTTACAAAAGATGAATGAGGAAGACATACTCCTTTTATTAATGGTTATAAACCTCAATTCTATTTTAGAACTACAGATGTTACTGGTTCTATAGCATTACCTGCTTGAGTAGAAATGGTTATGCCTTGAGATAATATTAAAATGACTGTTGAACTAGGATCTCCTATTGCAATGGATCAATGATTAAGATTTGCTATAAGAGAATGAAGTCGTACAGTTTGATCTTGAGTAGTTTCAAAAGTTTTATCTTAATTTAAATTAAAAAAACAGTAGAGATGTATAAAATTAACATCTCTACTGTTAAAATTAACTTTTAAAAAAATTTATTTATGAATGTAAAAAAAACTTGAAATATTAGGATAACTATAAGAGCATTTGAACATAAACTTATAGATGAAGCTGTTAAAAAAATTGTAGTTACAGCAAAAGATTCTTGAGCTATAGTAATTTGACCTATTCCATTACCTACAAAAATAGAAAAAATTACACTCAACAGATCTACTTTTATAAATAAAGATTCTAGAGAACAATTTGAAATAAGAAGACATAAAAGAATAATTGACATTAAAGATCCTACGCCAAAAACATTAGAATTATTACAATGAATTAATATTCCTTCTTGAGTTTGAGTTGATATAAAGATTGTGTAAAACAAAATTAAATATTAACTGTAATTTATATTTTTATATTTTATATTATTATGTCTAGAATTTGCCAATTAACATGAAAAAAAACATGAGTATGAAATAAAGTATCTCATTCTGTAAGAAGAACAAAAAGAAAATTTCTTCCAAATTTATTTTGGAGAAATATTAAAGATCCTGTTACAGGTATTAAAGTTAGAGCAAGATTATCTGCAAAAGCAATAAAAATCCTTAAAAAAGATTGAGTATTATAAATATATAAATTAATGCAATTAACATAAAATTTTTGTTTTCTACTAATAAATGCCCAGGTGGTGGAATTGGTAGACACGCAGGACTTAAAATCCTGTCTCTTCGGAGGTGCGGGTTCGATTCCCGCCCCGGGCACCAAAAATAATAAAATATAAATATGGATAACAAAAAAAGAGAATTACAATCTAATTCAAATGAAAATTTGAAAGAACCAATTAAGGGTTTATCTAAAAAAAATAAAAAAGGTATAAATAAAATTTTTCAATCAGTTATTGAAAGATTTAAAGACATTTTTTTTATTTATATTAAAGAATAAAAATTTATAAATTTAATTATATAATTATGTTAAAAATCCGTTTATCTAGAGCTTGAAGAAAAAATCTTCCATTTTTTAAAATTGTTTTAACAGAACATTTTAAATCAGCAAAACACTGATATATAGAAGTATTATGATTTTATAATCCTATTAGTAAAGAACTAAAAATTGATAAAGAAAAAGCGGATAAATTTATTTCAAACTGAGCACAATATTCTCCTAGTTTGAAAAAAATATTAGAAAGGAATAAATAATTTTATTCATTTTATTTTTTTATTTATTATTTTATGAATGTTGTAGAATTTTTAAAATTTATTATTACTTCTATAGTAAAAAATACTAACGATATAGAAATCGAACAAAAAGATGATGAATTAGGTACTCTTTTAATGCTTAAATTAAACAAAGAAGATATCGGTTCTGTTATTGGTAAAGATGGTAAAACTATCAATGCTATAAGGACAATATTAAGAGTATTTTGATCAAAAACAAATACTAGAATAAACTTAAAAGTTGTAGAATAAAAATAAATTAATTATATTTAAAAAAGATAGTTAATAAATTTTTATTGATATATCAAAATTAAAAAATTTAATTATTTAAAATAAATAATAATATGGTTATTGATGTTGCTTTTGCAGTTGATTATGGTTGACTTGATCCAAGCAAGGCTTATGATATAAGTGATATTATAAGAATATGAGTATGATTGGTAATTTTATTTTCTTGAATGATTGCCGTTTTTTTCATTATTTGGTGATGAGTTATGCTTATACTTTCATGATGAAAAGAAGACAAAGTTAAACCAGCTATGAATCATATTCGCTATTCAATAATTTGATTAATTTTAATTATACTATCAATTTTTGTTTTACCTAAAATATGAGATATGTTGCAATTAAATGTATCAAAATATATATCTCCTAATTCTGTATTTTCTACAATTCAAGATTTATCCAATAAATTTTTTGGACCAAAAGATGAAATAAATTTAAATCCAAACTCATCTAATACTAGTTTACCAGCCAATTTTTCTGATTTATAATTTATAAACAAATTTTAAAAAAACTACTTTATTTATTGAAGTAGTTTTTTTAAAATTTTCTCTTTAATAATATGTTTTTCAGAAACACAATCATAATATTTAAAATAATTAAATTTTAATGTTAAAACATTATCTAAATAATTATAATTAAAATCTTTTATCGGAAAATTTGATATAAACTCTCTTCAAATTGAATTATTTAAAGCAAAATTCCAATCTATTATTTCTCAACTAAAACTATTTAGTCAATTAATACTATAAATATAATTAAATCATCAAGATAGAGTTTTAAGAAAATTTCATGTATTTGTAACTAAATTTCAATCTCATATAGTAAAATATGGAAAATAATCTGTATACAAAACAGATCAGGTTAAAAAATCTAATTTTACATAATAAGATCAGGTATTTATTGGTACTGGACCAATTCAGTCTATTTGAATTTCATATAATTGTCAAGTTTTAAAAGTATTAGATCATCAAGAAAAATTATAAATTAAACTTGATCAATTGCTTATATAATCATCTGCTCATGTTCATGTAATTCAAGAAAATGTAAAATTTCAAATAAGATTAGGTGATGTAATATTAGATATTCAAGAAAAAGTAAAACTTATACCTGTAGCAGTAAATTCTTTAAAAACTTGAAATTTTACATTTAATTTACTTCAATCTCATTCTCAATCTTTATAATTTAATATTTTTCAATTTCAAGAATTTGCTATAAGCAAATCAGATCAAGAAAAATATAAACTAGTAGGCTTATTTATTCATTCTTTTTTTCAAAATAATTCTTTAATTGTATTATTATTAATATTATAATACAAAATTCTGTCATTTAATGTGTCTGCTATATACAAAAAAGTGCCACTTCCAATAATTGAAGAAGCATAATTTAATTGTGTGTTTTTAGGTTTTTGTTCATTTAAATTAAATCCTGCAATTCAATTTCAAATTATAACCTCACTTCAAGAATATACGATATGTCATGTATGACTTAATGTATATGATATTCAATTTAAATTACTAGATTTTTCTTTAAATTCAGGTAAAACAAACTCTTTTATTATAAGTTTTTGTACTATTCAGGTTGCATTTATTATATCTTCTCAAAAATTATCACAAAAACCAGTAAAAGTTTTTATTCAGATAAAAGTAATAGGCAAATTTAGAGAACTTGTTTTTAAAAAAATTCAAGTTTCATAATCTCAAAAAGATGCTCAAGAAAAATAAATTCAATTAATATTTGATATTGTTTTTAAAAATTCTTCTTCAAATTCAATATTTTTTAAATCCTCACTTAATATTTTATCATTTTTTTTAATTGTATATATTCAATTTGAAACAAACACAACAATAGATAACATTAGGATTGTAGAAATTGTAACAGCAATTATTAATTCTATTAAAGTAAAACCATTTATTTTTTTTCTCATATTTCTTAATTTTTAAAAACTTTTTAAAATAGATTAATTTTTGCTATTAAAAACAAGTTAAATATATATTTTAAATTTTTCAATTAATTTTATTACCAGATCGGATTTGATTTTAAGTTTTTTATTTTTAAAAAACCATTAAAATAGACTAGATTGAGCTCTATACGAACTTTTTTTAATATGTTTTTAGCATAAAAACAATTTTTCATCTAAAATTTTTTTTACATATTCAAAAGTATTTTCTATAGATCAATTTGCATTTATTAAATATATATTTCTTTCTTTTTTTAATTTTTTATATGCTTCTAAATATTTTTCTCTAACTTTTATCAAAAAATTTAATTCTTCAAAAAATTCTTTTTTTTCTCATCTATGTTTTAACCTTTTTTTTATGTTATCTATACTAACATCAAAAATAAAAGTTATGTCTGGAATTAAAATTTTATTATAATTATGTGCTTTATAAACCTCATCAAAAGTTAATCATTGTGCTACTTGATAGGCATAAGTAGAATAATCAAATCTTGAAGATAAAATATGAGAATGTTTTAAAATATCTTTTCTTATTTTAGTTTGTTCTATTCTGTCTTGTACATAAAGATTTAAGGCTTCATATCAATCTTTAAATCATTTTCAAGCCAACTTTTTTGCTATTTCTTTTCAAGCTTTTGTATTATGAGTAGGTTCTCGTGTAATCCAAAGTTGAGAATATTTATTTTTTTGTCTAATATAAGATATGGCCTTATCTAATTGAGTATCTTTTCATGATCAATCAAGTCATTCAAAAACTATAAATTTATACATAATTTAAAAATTAATATATAGCAAAATTGTTTTTTGACAGTCTAGTATTAATGAAATCTGGTTCAATTTAAAGATTTTTATAAAAAAATCAAAAATTAATTTTTTAGCAAGTATAACTAAATAGTTTTTTATATTGTTTTATATAAAGCAATTAATCTTTTTGTCATTAAATCTGTAGTAAATTGCTGTGATGTTTTTCGTGCATTTACAGACATTTCTTTTCTTAAATTATAATTATTAAGTAAAAAAGATATTTTTTCTTCAGCTTCATAAATATTATTAACAATAAAACCATTTATTCAATTATCAATTATTTCAGTAGCAACTCAAACAGGAAAACTAATAGGTACTAATCATTGAGACATTCATTCTATTAAACTCAAAGAAAAACCCTCATATCTTGATGTTAATAATAAAATACTACCAGTATAATTATTTATCTTATTTGGAATGTCTTTTTTTATTAAATTAGTTTCAATTTCATGATTTGCAATATTATTTTTCATATAAGATATTAAATTTTTATTACCAGACATCATAATAGATATTTTTTTTACATTAGGAAATTTTTGGTATAAATAAATCAAACGATCAAGCCCTTTAAGTTTTAAGGTAAATGGATCCTTACCGATTCTGCCTAAAAAAATAATTGCTGGACTAAATATAGCTTCATTTTTTTTTG
>CAYUQQ010000003.1:0-29142 GCA_964446905.1 uncultured Candidatus Peribacteria bacterium | reverse complement strand
AAAAAATAATACAAGTAGAAATTTCAAATAATATTTTAAAATATACTCTTAAAACAGGAGAAAGTGGTATAATTAATATTAAACCAGTTTCTTCTTATGAGGAATTTTTAAAACAAAACAGTAGTAATGAAAATAAAAAATTGTCAAAAAAGGATAAAGATGAAAAAGTGATTCAAAGTAAAAAAGAAAAAGAAGAAATGTTAAAATGAGAAAAAATTTTTTGAGGGGCTGCTATTTTGGTTTTTGCTAGTACTTGAGTAGCATGAACTTATGCAATAAAAAAAATATACTATGAAACTCCTGAGGGAATAAAAAATGTTAGTTTTGATATAAAAAATACATTTACATGAACAAAAGAAGCTTTAAAATCAAAAACACTTAAATTATTGGAATCAAAATCTGTTTTTCTTGATATTTCTATAATGAAGTTTGAAAAAATATTGCCTCATAGTCAAAGAATAGAGCATCTTAAAAAAATTACACAAAAATTAACTTATGAAAAATATTCCGAAATTCTTAAAAGGTTAAAACATAAGCCAATTACAAAAGAACAATTTGAAGATTTAAAAATTAGAACCAATCAGGAGATTGTATTACAAGAAACAAAATATACTGAGTATTTGAAGAAACAATTAAAATTAACTTGAGATATAAAATCAGATATTAATCAAAAAACTATAAATGAAGCTATTTCTAAAACAAAAATATTAACAAAAGATCAATTTATATTAAAATCAATTACTTTGAGTAGGCTTTTGGCTTGATTTTGAAATGCTATGCATGTTGTATTTTTACCTGTATTTTTCGAAAATATTCATCACAATAGTCAAGACTTAGTTTCTATATGAAAAGTATGATTAGAATATTGAGGTTTTGAAGCTGGTGTACGATTATGATCAACAATTGCTTCAAAAATGCCATGAGTATGGTGAAAAATTGGATGACTTACTCTTTGATTGGTACTTTGATGAATATGAGCCTCATCTCTTGGCTTTGCTTGAACTACGAAAAAAGCAGATATATTATTTTGGAAAACTGCTCCAGACAGAGAAGATTGGGCTGAAAAAAATCTATGAATGACAGATAAAAAATCTATGATTATGCATTATGTGACTAATTATTGAGTGGCCCATGATATATCTGATAAAGCAAAATGATTTTGAGTTTTTGGCAAAGTAGATATGAGCACTAATCCAAGAGAATATATGAGTGCTGCATATGGTAGAGATGTTAATTTTTGGAATAATAAAGTAGATGAATATAAAAATAATCTTAATAAAGATTTTATAAAAATAATTTGAGAATATAAAAGCTGAAAATATAGTTCTGAATATACAGGTGATGATTGGATTTATTATAACAAAGAACAACAAAAAGAAATTTTTAAATCAAAGCTATTATCTGCGATTTGAGATGGAGAATTTACATGATTTGATATTTTTAAACTTGCTTTAATAGAAGCAATTTTAAATCAAATAGAAAGACCAAATTTTAAAAATGATGATATAAAATATACTATTAATAATATATGTGATTATATGAAACTGGATGCTGAAGGAATAAGAAATATGAAAACAGAAAATAATAATTTATATATTTGATTATTATTGAAAATTAATGAGGAATCTAAGAAAAGTCAATATCCAGATGCTTATAAAAAACTTTGTACATCAATACTTGATAGAATGATTAAGCATCAGCCAATACTTACAAAATGAAAATTACCAGGATATAGTGAAATTCAGAAATTGGACTATTATGATGGTTATGATTTTAGTGGCCAAACAGAAACTCTTTGTAATTCAGAATATACTTTTTACAGCAAATTACTCGATGACCCAAAAACTAAAACATGATTTGTAAATATACTTAATATGATCCTTGAATACAAAAGACAAAAAGAGTTTTTGGACAACATAGACACCACCTGACAAGCTGTCAAATGGTGAGCTTAATTTTTAATTTAAAAAACAATATGGCGGCAGAAAAGAATAATATATATCGAACACTAATAGATCCTTCTCTTCCTCAATTGGGATGAGATTCTATATATAGAGTGCCAGTAGAAACTACACAACCAAAACAACCCCAATGACCAACATTAGATGAATTTTTAAACAATATTCAAACAAAACAAAAATTAGAAGAAGTAAAAAATAATGTTAAATATCAAACTTCTGTAAAAGTTTTTGTAGAAACATTTTGTATACAAATAAAAACACAAAACAATTCATCTTTAGATAAAGATATTATTAGTAAAATACAATTATTATTTGTAGATGAAAAATTTAAAAAACTTACACTTAGAGAAATAGATGACTTATCAAAATTAGATTATGATAATTTAATTCCTTCTAAATATTGATTTAAGAATGAAAATAAAGACGCTTTGTTTTATGCTTGTAAAATTTTATCAACATGATATTGAAGAGAACTTATAAATAAATCATACAAATCAAAAAGTGAAGATCCTTTAAATTTAAAAATTAATGATTTAATTTTAAATTTAAGTTCTGATTTATGAATACTTGGGAAATTAAAAGAAATAAATTTTCAAATTGGATTAAATGGTTTAAATAATTTTCGCGAAGAATTAATAAAAAAAGTAAGTTTACAAAAATGAGAATGAGAATGAGAATTAAAAGAAAAAGCAGCTAGTTTATGATTAAATGATAGAATTCTTATTTTTGCTCATACAAATAAAGATATAAAGGTTGGAGAATTACAAAATAATTTAAAAGAAATAAGTACAGATCATTTAAATTCTGATGATAAAGATATATTTAATAAAAAAATATTTCCTTTTTATGGAAAAATTAAAAATTTAATAGTAAATAATTTTTCTTTTGATAATTGAAAAAATAACAACAGAAAAAAATTTGAAAAATTTTTTAATAATCAAAAAAATGATTTAACAATAAAAGAATTATTGGAACTTTATATTATAACTCAATGAGAAACAGATTATGACAAACTAAATGATGTTGAAAACTGAATATTAATTATAAAAATTTGGTGAATATTATGAAAAGATATAAAAACAAGAGGAGAAACTTACGATAAAATATTTAAAAATTCTTTATATAAAGATATAGATATTTTACCTGCTTGAGTTAAAAATATTCTTAAACAAGTGATATGAGATAAGATTGATGAAGTTATTGAAAATACAACAGAAGGTTTTGTAGAAATTTTTCATAGTACCGAATGGCCTGAGCTAATCGCAATAACATCAATTATTATAGGATCTATATATATTGCAAAGAAAACCGTTTGAATAATAAGAGTAGCTTCGTTAACAGTCACAATAACGGCAATTTTACTAATTTTAGCAAAATATCTTAATGCAGAAACATGAGAATATGTTTTTCCAAATGGAAAAACATACAAAAAAGAATTTGTAGAAAAATCAGTAAAAAATTTTTTTAATTTAGAAAATATTGAAAAAAATAAAAAAATATTAAATAATGAATTAAAAAAAGATTGATTTATTGATAAAAAAGGAAACTTAAATTTAAATGAAATTAAAAAAATTTATTTACAAATGAATGAAAAAAATAAATTAAATATTCTTTATAAATTTTTTCATTTCAAAATATCACAAAATTGAGAAAGTTTTAATTGATCTATAATGTTAGAATGAAACACTCTCTATATAAAACCAATAACAAAAAAAGAAAAAATTAAAATTAAAAAATTATTAGATGATAAATTTTGTAAAGAATTTAAAGATTTATTTGATGTAAATATTTTTTTTCCAAATAATGCATATAATATAATTTAAAAAATTATACAAAATTTTGTTTTTTAATACAAAATATGGTATTATTAATAAAATTTATTTACAATAATTAATATGACAGCAGAAACATCAAAAGAAAGTTTAAATATACAAACTCCAGAACAGCTGATTTCTGAATTAAGACAAAAAAGCAAGAATGTTTTAGCATGAAAAGTTGAAAATGTAATAAATGGAATAAAATGAGAAACTAATGATAAATGGAATAAATTAAAAGACAGTTTAACTCCAAAAGAAGCTCAAGAAATAGTTGAAACTTTTCAAAAACAAGATCCTAAATTAAAAGACAAGATCATTAAGCCTTCTTTAAAAGGAGCCGTTGCAAAAGTAGCTTGAGCAACATGAGTATGATGAGTTGCTTTAGCGGCTGCAGAAAAATTTGGTTTTATGGATACATTGGGTCAAATTTGGGATAAATTTTGAGACATGTGGGATAAATTTATAAAAAAAATAGGAACATTGTTAGCTAAAAAACTCCCTTTTTTAGCTAAATTTTTTGATATTGAAGTTCCTGAAAATCATTGAGAAGAGGCACAAAAAAATGATTGAGAACAAACATGATCTTGAGATGATCAAAAATATGATATTCAAGAAACACAAGCAGATACAAAAAAAGAAACAACAGAAACAATAAAAGATCTTTCTTATACGAAAATGATAGATCATATTTATTGGAAAAAAAATAATGTAAAATTTGATTGATGGTGGGATTCTATAGGTAAGGCAGCTTGGGATGGGACTTTTTGAGAAGATGAAAAAAAACAAAAGGATGATGCAAATAAATTAGTTATTGATATAATTAATTCTGATACTATAAAAAATTTATCTTTTCAAGAATTACAATATTATAAAAATTGTCCTCAAGAATTAAATATTGCTAAAATAGAAGATCCAAAAACCCAAAAAGCAGCAAAATTAGCAATAGAGTCTATTTTAGATAATGAAGAATGGATAAATGAAAATTTAAGTAATATTCTTCCAAATTGGAAAACTCGCCCTCTTTTTGAATCAATAAATGCTTTATATAAATGAATTGGTTTTGAAAAAATAGATAAAATAAAAGGTATTATAGAGTGAATTGATTGGTCTAATAAGAATGATGTTGTATGAAAAATACAAAATATGGTATTTTCTAAAAATTCTAATGGTACTTATGGTGGTTTGGTTTGAGATAAAATTGAATCTTTAAAATCAAAATGATTTAATCATGAGATTGTTGAAAAAATTTTATTAACAAAAGATTGAGATTCGGAAGTTGTGTTTTATAGAAAAAATACTTTAATAAATAGTTCTTGTAGAGATGTACAAGCTCAAAATTTTTTGACAGAAATTACAAAAGAATGAGGTTTTTCAAAAGATATATTAAATGTAATGTGAGCTTTTTGATTTAAAGATCATATTGGCGAATTTAATAATTGAGATAGCTTTACTATGAAAGAATTATTAACATTATATGCAGTATCTGGTTGAAAGACAGATCTTGATTCAATGACTAAAGGAGAGTGTTCTGAATTATATATGACAATTCTTTTTATAATTATGAAAAGAAAACCAATATCAGTAACAACTGACAAATTACTTGAATTTGCAAATTCTCCAACCAATAAATATATTTGAGATATTGCTGAATATTTAGGTTCAAAAATTAATGAATGAACATATAAATGATTGCTTAAGTCTTTAGAGTTATGAGAAGATGCTATCAAAGCACTATGAAATATAAAAGAAAAAAATCCAAAAGTTTTTTATTGAATTATTGCTGCTATGATATTTTCTTTAGTATTATGATGTTACTTTAAATGAGCAATTATTACGATTTGAATAGCATGGAATACTTTTTTGATTGCTGCTTGAGCTGCTTGATTTACAGCACTTTGATCCTCTTGAAAATAAATAATTTAAAATAAAAGAATTCAATTTATAAAACACTTTTTAAAATTCTATCTCTAATCTGCCATCTTTTATCATTATCATGAAACTTCAACATATCTTCAGAAATTATAATTCCAGAAGAGTTGGATAAATTTTCTTTTTTGTTTAATGTACGACTAATAAAAATTTTTTTAAAAAAAGAATTTAAAAAATCAAAAATAGATAAAACGAATTTTTTCTTTTGCTGTTGTTCCTCATTTTTAAATTTTTGTATTTTTAAATATTTTAAATTATCTTCGGGTAAAATATGAGCTATTATTCATAATGTTTTGTTGGTATTTATAAATTGCTCGTAAGTATTATTTTTGTTTAAAATTGGTTTTAGATAATAAATCCAGTAATATAAATATATATCATTTTCTATTGCAATTTTTGAGAAATCCATTGCATTTTCTGTAATAAAAAACGACAAACAAAATCTATGTTTTATATTGTTTTTATATCTACGAACTCAAAGAATTTGAAAAATAAAAGTAACCAAAATTCGCACAAACCAAAGTTTATTTTTTTCTGTTATAATAAACAAATCAATATCTGATCATTTTTCTTTTGTTGCATACATTGATAAGCTATCACAAACTCAAATAAAATTTAAACCAGGAATCCAAGAAATAAAACTCATATATTTTTGAGTTTTTAAAAAAAGACTTAATTCATATTCATTAGGTTTTTCTTTAATATTTAAATTTTTTTTAAATATTTCATGATATTTTAAAAAATCCATAAATTATAAAATATTTAACAATTAAAAAGTAAATTTATATCCAAAAAATTGATTGATACTTATATATAATCTGAGTTAATATATTTTTAAAGATTTTAAATTCAAATTTATAAAAACTATTTTATTTATATATAAATGTCAGATGTTTATTATAAAAACAGTTAATTAAGCTCTATAAAGTCAATAAAAATTTCAAATCCAAGCTTTGTTAATTCCATAAATTTAAAAAACCAAACTTACTTGAGTATATATTTTTTTTCTATAATAAAAAATTTAAATTTTAAATATTTTTTAAAAATATAAATTTGATTATAAAAGTTTTTTTCATATTGTATTACGAAATAAATTATATTTTATTTGATCCCGTAGTTTAATGGATAGAACAAAACACTCCTAAGGTTTAGGCACAGGTTCGATTCCTGTCGGGATCACCATATTTTATAAAAATAATGATACCAACGGAAAATTGATCAATGCTCATGAATAGCGTGAACTAATTTATTTTAAAGGACTTTAAATTTAGGAAAATTAATTTTGTTTATGTGTATATTAAACATAATTTTAGTTAAATAATATAGATTTTATGATTTGAAAAATTACAATAGTATGACGTCCAAATGTTTGAAAATCAAGCATTTTTAATCTTATAACATGACATAAAATAGCAATTATTTCTGATAAAGAAAATACTACTCGTGATATTTTGGAATTTCAAGTTAATGATAAAGAAAACAATATTAGTTATATCATTGTGGATTCTTGATGAATAAATTTTGATAAAGAAGATGAAATTTTAAAAGATACAAAAAAAAGGGTTGAAGATTCTATAAACAAATCAGACATTATTATATTTGTTTTGGAATTTGATAAATTTACAAAAATAGATGAACAAATTTTAAAAATTTTGAGAAAATCAAAAAAAGAAATTATTTTAGTTTGAAACAAAATAGATAATGATAATAGATTAACAGATTGATATTCTCTTTATTCTTTATGATTTAAAGAAATATTTTTTACTAGTTCTGCTCATAATAAATGAATTAAAGAATTAAAATTAAAAATTGTAAAAACATTAAAAAAACTTAAATTAACAGCAAAAGAAACAAAAGAAGATGTTTGAGCCATTAAAATAGCAATTATTTGAAAACCAAATGCATGAAAATCTAGTATAGTAAATTCAATTTTATGAGAAAATAGAGTAATGGTAAAAGATGTTCCTTGAACTACTAGAGATTCTGTAGATTCTGTATTTGAATGGAATAATCAAAAATTTATAATTATTGATACGGCTTGAATTCGTAGACCATGAAAAATATGATCTCAAAATATAGAACATTGGAGCGTTATAAGAAGTGAAAGAGCTATAGAAAGGGCAGATATTGTAGTTGTTGTAATTGATTGATTCGAGTGAGTGGCTGCATTGGATCAACACATTACATCAAAAGCTCTTCAAAATAATAAATGAATTATTATTGTAATAAATAAATGGGACAAAGTTTTATCAAAGCCATGAATTGATACAAAAAATATTATGAATGAATATATGGATTATTTAAGGACCAAATTTGAATTTTTACCCTATGTTACACCATTATTTACATGTGCTACTACATGAAAAAGATTAGAAGATATTTTATATACTTCTTCTAAAATTAAAGAAGAAAGATTAAAAAGAATTCAAACATCGTTATTTAATAATTTTTTGGAAAAAGCAATATACAACCATGCTCCTACATGAAATAAAAAATCACATAATCCAAAAATTTATTATGGTTCTCAAGTTGATATAAATCCTCCAAAATTTTTAATTAGCGTAAATAATCCTTCTCATTTTCATTTTTCTTATAAAAGATATTTAGAAAATAAAATAAGAGAAAATTTTTGATTTTGGTGAACCCCAATAATTATAGAATATAAATGAAAAGAAAATATTTTTAAAAATTAAAAAAATTAAAAAAATATAGAATAAATAATTAAAAATTAATCATAAAAATACCTAGAGAATTAAACAAATTTAATTTTGATAATGTTTTTTATTTAATGTATATCTTAATTTTTCCCAAAATATTTGTATATTTGATAAATTATCTTCCGATATTTCATAATATATTTTATTACTTGTATTTTCAAATTTTTTTAAATTATCAAAATAATTATTTAAATAATAAACAACATAATCAAGATCTGTAATTATATCACAAAAAGTATAATATGATATTTTTTGATTTAAATATCTTTTTTTAACTTCTTCTTTGAGTTTGTCTATAAATATTTTTGAATCAGTAAATTTTTTATTATAAATATAATTTTTAAAATATACTTGTTTAATTGAAATATTATCTAATTTAGAATATTCAAGATCATCCTTAAATATAATATCAGAAAAAAAATCTCAATATGTGATATTGCTTATAAATAATAATATTATTGTAAAAATTAATTTTTTCATATTTTTTAATAATTAAAAAACAATATATATTGACATATTAATAAAAATATTTTTAAGTCAAATTTAATTTGCTTAAAATTATAAAATAAAACTCCTTTGTAAGGAGTTTTATTAATTTTATTAAAAGTATAAAAAATTAAATATAGATTAAAACTAAAATTTTTTTATTTAATTTGTAGATCAGGTCATACTATTTTGTAATCCTTCAATTTTTTTTAATTCTTCTTGAGCTTTTTTTAATTGATCTTCCAATTGTTTTATTGTTTTTTGTATTTTTTCTTTACTTTTTTTCATAACATCTGCATTTTTAAATTTAACCAATTCGTTTTTTTGATTAATTTTAAATTTAGCTAATTCGTTTTTTTGATCTATTTTAAAATTTGCCAATTCGTTTTTTTGATCTATTTTAAATTTAGCTAATTCGTTTTTTTGATCTATTTTTAGTTTTGTTGTACTACCTGTTCATGTATTTTTTAATATTTCTTTTTGTTTAGTTAACAAATTTGTTAAAGCTGCTTTTTGATTATCTGTAAAAGTTTTTAAAGCTGCTTTTTGATTATCTGTAAAAGTTTTTAAAGCTGCTTTTTGATTATCTGTAAAAGTTTTTAATGTTACAATTGTTCATGTAGTATTTAAACTTGTAGTAGTGGTAGTATTTGTTGTAACATTTGTGGCAGTACCTGTATTTGTTTCTACTGAAGCAGAAACTGTTCAAATAACGATAAAAGAACTTATCATTAATAATGATTTAAATAAATTTTTCATATAAAAAAAGTTAATAAATAAATTGTCTGATAAGTGTATAATATATTAATAATTTTGTCAAATAATCTTTGTTTTTTTTAAAACTTTATGATAAAATAATTTTAAATTTAAACACTACCATATTTTTATGAAACAAAGAGTAAATATAGATCCAATAGATAACAAAAAGAATGAAGTTAATAATATAAGTGAAGATTCTTGATCATCTCAATTAAATGAAACAATAAAATGAGTAAAAAATCAAGTTGAAAATTTACAAAATTCTAACACAAATGTCATTGATTTTATTACAGATAAAGATGATTTAGATACAATGTTTGATAAATTATTTGAAATTATGAAACCGTTTTTAGCAGCAAAAACTTTTAAAGAGTTAAAAATATTTAATAATTTTGATGATAATCTTAAGGATAAGGTTTTAAAAGATATCTATAATATGTTTATTGATGAAATTTTTAAAAAAATTTTAGAAAAATATCCAAAATTATCTGAACAATTAATTGAAATTATTTTTTCAGTAGTTCAATCTCTTTCTAAATATGCTAATAATTGAACTAAAGAAGGAGAATTATCAGAATTAAATATTGAAGAAATTATTCAAAATTCTATAAAATCTAAAATAGACATATTTTCATTAGACATAATAAATACTTATAAAAAACAGCTTGATGACATTATTAATAATGTAACAAACAAGACTAATATTGACTTAACAGATCCAATAGCAATTTCATCATACAATTCTATTATTTGGTGTGAAATTAAAAAATCAGCTGATACAAAATATCTTGACTTATTAGTCAAGAATTGATATAAAGTTGATTATCAAGAAAATATAGCAAAAAATTCATGTACAACAGGACTTGAAAGAAATATTAATTTTTATTTAAAATATAATGAATATGATAAATTAGAGAATATCTCAAAATTGTTAAATTTAATAAAAAAACAAAAAATAGATGTTGATTTATATAAAATATTTAAAGATTGTTTTAAAAATTGTTTTAAAAATGAAATCACTTATTATTATAATAAATCTGATAATATTAAAACTTTAATTGATTGTTTTAAAAAAAATAATATTGATTTAAATATAAAAGAAGTTTTTCAGGAATTATTTGAAGAAAATATTCAAAACGGAAGAAGATATATTGATAAATTGGCTTGATATGCAAAATTAGTAGGAGTCTATCTTGATTTTAATAAAGATTTTATACAAAATTATTTCATAAGTGAATTTAAGAAAGTTTTTAATTGGAATGAATTTACCAAAAAAATTGAGCAATATTTAGAAAATGGAATATTTATAGATTATAATGAGGCTTTTCAGCTGTATATTGATAAGACCTGTGATATAGAAAAAATAATTATTAATGAGGAAAGTGATTATCTAAGTTTGTGGAAAAAAGAAATAAATAAAATTATAACCTTTATTAAAAGCAAATGAATAAGTTTTGATATTCAAAAAATATATCAGTTTGAGCTCGAAAAATCTCTACAATCTGGAATAGGATGATTTGTAGAAAAAATTATTAAAATTGCTGAATCAGATGGTATAAGTTTAAATTTTTGATGACCAAATATAATAGATTTTTGCGAAAATTGAATGATAAAAATATTAAGTAAGTATGGATTTCCCTTGAATAAATTCCCAGTTATTGATAACAGAAAAATATTTGAATTAGTAAAATCTTATTGAATAAAAGTTGATTATAATAAAATATATAAAGAAGCTTTAACTATTAGTTGAAAAACAAATACAAAAATATTGTTTAGCATAATTAAATACATGGAGGAAAATAATATTGTATTTGAGATTGATCTAAAAAAAATTTTAAAAGAAAGATTATTAGAAGAAATTAATAATGGAGAAAGTAATTGTGCTTGAATAATAATTGAATATCTGGACGAAAATAATATTAAATTTGATTATAATAGTTCCGATTTTAAAACATCTTTACAAACAGGAACTGAAAAGGCTTTTAAAAGAAAAAATTGTCAAGACATTAAATACTTATTAGAATTTTCTGATTTAAAGTGAATTATATTAGAATTTTTAACACCAAATATTATTAATAGTTGTCCAACTTTTTTGTTAGAAAAATATACAAATCTTCCTGAGAACTTATTGTCTCAATTTAAAAATAATAAAGACTTCTGGGATATATGAATAGAAAAGGATATATTAACAATTATACAACATTACTCAGAAATACCAGAAAATTTTTATACAGAAGAAGAAAAAATATCACACTGGATAAAATATATTGATAAAATACCAGAATATGAATATATACATCATATAAAATCATTACCTTTGTGGTCATCTTATAAGGATAAAATTGCATTGAAAATGGAAGATAATCTACAAAATGAAGATATTTGCCAAAAATATTACTCATATAATTTTTTATTTAAGATAAATTGTCTTAATTTAAGACATATAGCAACCTGTAAATTTTTTCTTGATGAAGATGAGTTTAATAAAATTAAAAAGTTTCTAAATAATAATAATTGTGATCCATATAAACTAATTATCGATTCAATAATTCAAATTGATCCTTCTCTTGAAAGATTATTTAATAATCCTCAAAAATTATGAAAATTAAAATACATTGTCATACAAAATTTAATTAAATATATTAAACAAAAAAATGAAGAAACTAATAAAAATAATGATCAAATAATGAAAGAAATAAAAAATAAATTAGATAAGATTAAAAGAATATTTTCTAGTTGTGATTATTCTATAATTGATAGAAGATCTCTTTTTTTGGATCAATACTTACCTGAAAGAGATTCAAAATATAAACTATTTGTTGATGAAATAATAAAATTAACACAATCAAAAAATATTAATATAAATGAAGCAACAGAATTGGTGGTAAGAAGAGATTTTGAAGAAATACTTGTATTGTCTGGTAGTGAAGAATTAAAAAAATATTATTTGCGTAGACTTGAAATGCCTATAAAAAAATATAAGACAAGCTGACTAGAAGGTATAACGCAAGATTTGTCAAGTTTCTTTTTTTGAGAAAATTGAGAATTCTTTGAAGATGATAATATTGATTATAATATAGACAAAGAAGAGGAATTAAAAATTAAATCTAATTTAAAAAGAATGAAAGAGGTAGTAATAGAAGCAGATAAATATAATCGTGAATTATACGAGAATTTAAAACAAGCAAAAACCAAAGAAGATTTTGTGGATCTTGCTATTCCATTTGAAACTAGTGTATCTCAAGTAGGACCTCCAGACGTAACTCTTTCAATTTTAGATACTGGTACATTATGCGATGCTTTACTTGGTGAAATGGCATTTTTTCAAGAAAACAATTTTTGATCACACGTATGTACAACTAAAAAAATACAAAAGCTAAGTAACAAAAATTTATCAGAAAGATTACAATCATATTGAAATCCTCATGGTCATAACGTAAATCGAATTTATTGAAAAATACTAATAAATGACAATGTAATATATGGTCTTAATGGAGATAAAAATAGTAGTTTTAGTATGTGAATAGCTCATCAATGTATTCATCTTTGAATTCCTAGTACAGAAATTACAGCGATAATTATAAATAACAGAGGATCTATAGATTTTAATGATCTACTAAATAGTCAAAAAAAAGCAATTGCAATCAATGGATTTTTTATTCCAGTAATACATGAAATGACAGAAAAAATACTTTTTTCACCAGAAGAATTTGATCAGATGAAGGTGTTTTATCATGATTTGTATTATAAATGATATTCTATGGATATTATCGACGCGGTTTACTCATATTATTTAAAGCCTTCTGTACCTGAGTCTAATAGTATTGTAGTAAAATCTCCAAAACATAAAATAGTAATGGATGCAGCTTTTGAGTATGAAAAAAATAATCCAGATCAAAAATTATTTGATATGGTACAATTGGTAGAATTTTTGAATACTAATCATTTAAATACAAAATCAACTGACTGGTATGAAAAAAATTCGCATAACTTTCCAGAGCTTCTTAAATCAGTAAAAGAATTTACTTTAGATAAAAGAATAAAAAGCATAAAAGAAACATTTTTTATAAAAAGATCCGCACCTGGCAAAAGAGTCGAAGTTAATCCAGATAATAAAATAATGAAAAAATTTATTAGACAATTGGAAGATTTATGAATATCGAAATGATCTAAGAATTATTATAAATATTTAGATATTGTTAATCAGATTTTGTTCCGAAAATTTAAGAAAAATTCAGAAAAATTAGATATACAATCAATAATAAAAATCCAAAAAACATTAATAAATACCAAAAAAAGAAGCTTAAGAAATATTTGGTGAAGAATGTGTAAAAAGTATCCAAATTACGAAAAGTATAAAGATAAAATTTGTCCTATGTTTATATGAAGCATTGGTAGAATGGAAAGCGGTTTTGATTCAGATAATGACTTTGTTATAGTTGTTGATGATAGAAATATGACACAAGACCAAATAAGTGAAGTATCTAATATAATAGAAAAAATTATTTTAAATATTAGAGATAATTGGGAATGATCTTGATGAATAGATTTTGGTAAATTTAACAAGTGATGAAAATGAATAGTACCAATGACAAAAATATCAAGCTTCAGTTTGGATTTAAATAATTTTAGTGGTTTTCATGAAATTGAACCTACATCTATGAGTAGTACTTGCCCTTTTTTTAAAGATTCTGTTCAACAAAAACTTAGAGAAGACGCACTTAAACTTTATTTTGAAAACGAATTTTCTCAATATTACGATTCAGTTGCTCAAGTGCCTTTGGAGATAAAATCAATGAAGGGGGTTTCATTTATTGAGAGCTTTAATACATTATATAATTCGCTTGGTACTTGAAAAATGCTTGAAAATTTAAAAATATCTCTTCAGAGAACAATAAATTTTAAAATAGATTTTTTAATCTTTCGTTTACTTAAAGATAAAAAAGAACTTAAAGAACAATCTTGATCTTTACCTGCGCACGTATTATGATCAGGAGGTAAAATAGATTTTTTGATTAAAAACAATATTTTTACTCCTTTAGAATGAGAAATTGTAAAAGAACTTTCTGCTTTTGCTTTTCGATTACGTTGTATATGAGAACTGTTAGAAATAACGAAAGATAATGGTAAAAAAGTGAATTTACCACAATATTTACTTAATTATGATGAAAGAGAGAAGTTATTTAGTTTATTAAACGCCTTTAAAGAAAAAATTTTATTTAAGTAGATTTTATATTTAAAAAGATTTAGTTATAAGTTTTTTTATTTCAAAAAATCCTTTAAATTAGAATAAATTTTCTTGAGTTTGAAAATATAAAATAAAAATTTAATTACATGAAAAGAATCTTGCTTTTACTTTAATACAAAAATGTACGGTAAAAAAAGAGTTATAATTCTTTTTTGTTTATTAATGAATTAAAAAATCCTGAGTTTAAAATTTTTATTGGTCTTATAAGGCTTAATTAATTGATTTTATAGCTGGTAATTAATATTTATTTTATATTTCCTTAATTATTAATTATAAAATTTTCGTACGAAATAATTTTTATATAAAATAATTTAAAAACATTTTTTCTTTTACTAATGCTAAGGTTTCTTTTGCTATAAGTCTAGCTTTTTTGGTTCATTCAATAAGTATGTCTTCTATTAATTTTGGTTTTGTTTCATAAAATCTTCTTTTTTCTCTTATAGGAGATAAAAAATCTATTATACTTTTTGAAAGCTGTATCTTACATTGTCCACATCATCTTGTTCATTTTTTACATTCATTTTCAATTAATTTTAAACTATTTAAATCAAAAATTGAATGATAACAAAAAACAGAACAACCATTTGGGTGTCATTTATCATTTATTTTTATTTTTTTGGGATCTGTAAAAGCTTGTTTTACTTTTTTTTCTATTATTTCAGGAAAATCTCATAAAAATATAGCATTATTTAAACTTTTTCACATTTTATTATTACCATCAAGTCATTTTATTCTAGGAAATTCACTAATCTTTGCTAAAGGTTCTTTTAATGTTGGACCATAAATATTATTAAATTTTCTAACTATTTCTCTAGTTTGTTCTATCATAGGAAGTTGATCTTCTCATACAGGCACCAAATCTGCCTGAAATGCAGTAATATCTGCAGCTTGACTTATAGGATAACCAAGAAAACCAAAAGTCACACTATCTTTAAATAATTCTTTTTTTTGTTTAATTTCTTCTTTTACTGTTGGATTTTGTTGTAAACGAGAAATTGTAACTAAATTAGAATATAATATAGTTAATTCTGCTATTTCTGGAATTAATGATTGAATAAATATAGTAGATTTATTTGGATCTATTCATGTTGCTAAATAATCTATAGTTAATTCATAAACATTTTTTCTTACTTTTTCCGGATTATTAAAATTGTCTGTAAGTGCTTGTATATCAGCAATTATAATAAAAGAATCATATTCATTTTGTAATAAAACTCTATTTTGTACAGATCAAAAATAATGACCAATATGCAAAGGACCTGTTGGTCTATCTCAAGTAAGTATTCTTTTTTTCATAATTTTAAAATTAATTATTAATTTATATAATTATATATTTATTAATTGAAATATCAAATATATAAGTTGACTTTTGTTTAAAAATAAATACTTTTCTTTAAAGAAAAGTATTTATTAAAATCTAATTATATTTTTTATGAAAAAAATAATATTTATTTTGTTTTGTTGTTTTGTTTTTATTAATTTCACAGCATATGCATCATTAGAAAATGATAAAATTTTAAATGATAAAGTTGATAAAATTAAAAAAATTATTTATAAAAAATGAGATTTGTTTAAAACAAAAATTATTTATAAATTAAATAAATACAAAACTCAATTTATTTGAAATGAAGAAAAACAAAATATTATAAATTATATATTACCTAAAATAGAAAAAATGGAATTTTTATATTGAAAAACTATTTCCAATGCTCCAATTCTTAATACATGAAGTTTTATTAATACTTTTTATTGAAATTGATATTGACCAATTTTGGATGAATATGGACAAATCGATCCTATAGAATCTGTTTTATTTAGCTGAACAACTGTTATTATTAAAGATTTTATAATGGATTGAAATAATAAAATTTATAAAATTCAATCAAACGAATATGATTTTGATTGAGATTTATTTATAGATGCAAGATTTATAAAAACATACAATACAATACCTTCTGAAAGAACTATTATTTTGCCAACAAAAGAAGAAATTATCAATAATCTTATTAGTTTAAATTGATATTCTTATATTTGGTGAGGTAATATACTTTGATGAATTCCGGAGTTTGCAAAATATTATAAACCAAAAATTAAAATATGAGATGATTTAAAAAATAAACTTATTCTTAATTGATTTGATTGTAGTGGCCTTTTATTTTTTGCTACAAATTGATATACTCCAAGGAATACAAGTAAATTAGTTTATTTTTGAACATGAGTTGAAATAGAATGACTTAATGTTGATGATATTATAAAAAAAATAGAGCCTTTGGATTTAATAGTATGGAAATGACATGTAATGATAATTTTAGACAAAGAAAATTTAATAGAAAGTCGCATTAATTATGACACAGAATTTTCTTGATCTAATTCTTGAGTAAAAATTAGAAAAATAAAACCTGTTTTAGAAAATTTAATGTTAAGCAAAATATGATTAAATAATTATGATACAGAATTACCTGAATGAAAAAAGAAATTTGTTATTAGAAGATGGATAAAATAGTTTTATTAATTTATTTTTCTAATTATTAAAAAATTCCAAAAATGCAAATAATATTCAAATATATATAAAGAATTAATTTTGGATTTCTTCTTTCCAAAAACTTTTTAAATTAGATTATATCTAGCCATTGAGAGATAGTTGATCAATTTTTTTGTATATATTAAAATAAGTTCTATTTTACTTTTTTTTGATTATATATATACTACTATCTTATTTTACAAATAAAATTTAAAACAAATTACTTAAATTACAATTTAAGTTTAAATATATTTATTTTTTTATTTTTTATTATATGGAAAATGGATCAAATATAATACAAAATTGATTAAATTTAGAAAATTTTTATTATATTAGGTTTTTATTTATTTATTTGAATAATACTTATAATATGTTTATATTTTTTTAAAAATTATAAAAATAATGTAAGTATAATTTTTGAAAACATAAAATTGCTTTATAAAAATTTTATTCATTGGAATATTTCAAAAATTATTATTATAATTTATTCTTTTTTATTTAGTATTATTATTTCTTTGCCCTTTTTATGATTATTGGCTTATTTGTCATATAATCTTTTTATCCAATTTGATCAAAAATTATTACAAAATTTTTTAATAAATGGTACAATAAATACTGAATTAATAAATATTATTACAACAAATATAGGTATAATATTAATAATTTTTTTATTACTCTCAATAATTTTATGTATATTTTTAATAATTTTTACATATGGAAATCTATTATTACAAAACGTTTATAAATCATATTTAAAATGAAAAATACTTAAATACAAGGAAAATTTATATTTTTCAAAACAATATTTCTTAAAATATATTTATACTTTATGATGGGTTTCTTTATATATGTTTATACCTGTGTTATTTTTATTAATATTTTTATTAATAATAAAAATATTATGATCTTTATGATTTATTACAGTTAATATTACAGATACTTGAAATATTTTATTATGAATATCAACCATAACGGTATTGCTATTTATAGTTATTTTATTTATATATTTATATATTAGATTATCTTTTTCATATATTGCTTTAATTTATACTAAAAATATTAAAAATAAGACCAAAATATATATTGATGAAAGTTTTACAATTACAAAAAATAAAATATTTAAAATTATAACTCTTCTAATTCCTCTAATGCTTGTAATTTGAATAACATCTTTAATTAAAGACGTTTTACCAAATTATCAAATATTAAACATAATTTATGGTATTATAACATTTTTATTTTTAGATTGAATATTATTTATGTGATATATATCTATTTATTGAATTTTAAAAAAAGGAAACTAAGAAATGTTTAAAAAACTTTTTCGTAAGAAAAAATAAATATCAAATATTTGTTTCATATTTTTTATTACAAAATTTATTAAATTTTATTTGATAATTTTATTTATTTTAAAGTAAAAAAATCGTATTTTAGCACTTAGATAAAAAAAGTGCTAATTTTTATTTGACAAGAAAAAAAAATTGAATAAAATTCTTTTTGAAATATTTTATTTTTTTAATTCATAATATATGACTATAGATATAGAAAATATAAAAAAGGCTATTGATTCTTTAAGAGAAGAATTAGAAGCTATTGATTTATATAATCATAGAGCAGAAAATTGCTCTGATCCAGAATTAAAAGAAATTCTTATACATAACAGTAATGAAGAAAAAGAACATGCTGCTATGTTAATTGAATGGATAAGAAGAAATGATTCTAATTTTGACAAAGAATTAAAAGAAAATTTATTTATAGACTGAAAAATAGTTAAGCATTAAAAAATTAATATTTTATTTTATATTTTAACAAAATTTAAATATGGCAAAAATTATATGAATAGATCTTGGTACTACAAATTCTTGTGTATCATTTATGGAATGATGACAAGCAAAAATTATTCCAAATGCAGAATGATGACGTACTACGCCGTCTGTAGTTGCAAATAAAAATTGAGAGATTCTTGTATGAACTTCTGCAAAAAGACAAGCTGTTTCAAATCCAGCGAATACTATTTATAGTGCAAAAAGATTTATAGGTAGAAGATATGATGAGGTTACGAATGAAATAAAAAATGTACCTTTTAAGGTGGTTAGATGAAGTGATTGAGAATGTCTTATAGAACATAATGGTAAAAATGTAAGACCAGAAGAAATTAGTGCTAGAATTTTAGAAAAATTAAAAGAAGATGCAGAAAAATTTTTAGGACAAAAAATTACAGAAGCAATTATTACAGTTCCTGCATATTTTAACGATTCTCAAAGACAAGCTACAATTAATGCTGGTAAAATTGCTGGTTTTGATGTAAAAAGAATTATTAACGAACCTACAGCAGCAGCACTTTCTTATTGAATTGACAAAAAGAAAGATGAAAAAATTGCGGTTTATGATTTTTGATGAGGTACTTTTGATATTTCAATTCTTGAAATTGGTAGTGAATGAACATTTGAAGTATTGGCTACAAATTGAGATACTCATCTTGGTTGAGATGATTTTGATCAAAGAATATTTGAATATATAGTAGATGAATTTAAAAAAGATCAATGAGTAGATCTTCGTAAAGATCCTATGGCAGTGCAACGGGTAAAAGATGAAGCAGAAAAAGCAAAAAAAGAACTTTCTTCTACTACAGAAACAGAAATTAATTTACCATATATTACAGTAGATTCTTCTGGTCCAAAAAATTTATTTATGAAATTAACTAGAGCAAAATTAGAAGAATTAATTTATGATTTAGTAGAAAAATCTGTAGAACCTTGTCGTAAAGTACTTAAAGATGCATGATTACAAACTTCTCAAATTGATGAAGTAATTTTGGTTGGTTGATCTACTAGAGTACCTCTTGTAATAAAAAAAGTTGAAGAATTTTTTGGTAAAAAGGCAAATGCAAGTATTAATCCAGACGAAGCAGTTGCTATGTGAGCAGCAATTCAGGCCGGTATTATTACTTGAGATGTAAAAGATATATTATTATTGGATGTTACACCTCTTTCTTTATGAATAGAGACTTTATGATGAGTAATGACAAAAATGATAGAAAGAAATACTACTGTACCAACAAGTAAATCTCAAGTATTTTCTACAGCTATGGATAATCAAGATAGCGTAGAAGTTCATGTATTACAATGAGAAAGAGAAATGGCAGCAGACAATAAGTCTTTGGGTAGGTTTATACTTTCTTGAATATTACCAGCTCCTCGTTGAATTCCTCAAATAGAAGTTATTTTTGATATTGATGCATCTTGAATTTTGCATGTTACAGCAAAAGATAAATGAACATGAAAAGAACAAAAAATAGTTATTCAATGATCTACATGAATGGATAAAAATGATGTTGATAAATTAGTAAAAGAAGCCGAAGCAAATAGAGAAACTGATAAAAAAAGAAAAGAAAGTATAGATGCTCGTAATATGGCAGATTCAGCAATTTATCAAGCAGAAAAAACTCTTAAAGATAATACAGGTAAATTTGATTGAACCTTGGAATCTGAAGCAAAAGAAAAAATTGAGGCATTAAAAAAGATTTTAGAAAACAAAGATGCTTCAAAATCAGAAATAGACCCAGCTTTACAATCTTTGCAAGATACTATGATGAAAATAGGTCAAGAGATTTATTCCAAAACCAGTCCTCAACAAGAAGCCACTAATCAAACAACACAAGAAGACGATTGAGTAAAAGTTACAGATAATAATACAAAAGATGAAAATGTTGTAGAATGAGAAGTAGAAAAAAATTAAATTTTAATTTTAAAAAAATTATAAAACAAATACTCACCGCTTAAGCGGTGAGTTAAATTATATAAAGATGTTAATTAAAAAAAACATAAATATGTCAAAAAAAGTTTTAATTTGACTTTCTGGATGAGTAGATTCTGCCGTGTCTGCTTATCTTTTGCAAAAAGAATGATATGAAGTAATTGCTTGATTTATGAAAAATTATATAAGCGAACAATGAGATTGTACAACCAAACAAGATAGAGATGAGGCAATAAAAGTAGCATCACATTTATGAATAAAAACTTTTATCATCTTTGATCAACGTGAAGAGTATAATAAAAAAATAGTTCAATATATTTATGATTGATATAAAAAAGGCATAACTCCAAATCCTGATGTGCTTTGTAATAGCGAAATAAAATTTAAAATTTTTATGCAAAACGCTCTCAATCTTTGAGTTGATTATATTGCAACAGGTCATTATGCTAATATTAAAAAAGATAACTCTTGAGTTTATCATCTTTTAAAATGAGTTGATAACACCAAAGATCAATCTTATTTTTTATCTTGATTAAATCAATATCAGCTTTCTAAGACCTTATTTCCAATTTGAGACATGAAAAAAATAGAAGTAAGAAAATTAGCAAAAAAAATAAAACTTCCCAACGCAGAAAGAAAAGATAGTCAATGAATTTGTTTTATATGAAAAGTAGATTTGCATAAATTTTTACAAAAAAAAATAAAAACAAAACCTGGGAACATTATTGATACAAATTGAAATATTTTATGAAAACATGATTGAGCTGAAACTTTTACAATAGGACAAAGAAAAGGAATAAAAATATGATGATGACCAGCTCTTTTTGTAATAAAAAAGGATGTAAAAAGTAATACTATTACCGTAGGCACAAAAGACGATTTAAATTTATATTGATCTTCTTTAATTGCTACTAATTGGCACTGGATATGAAAAGAATTAAAATTTCCTTTTAAAGCAACAGCAAAAATTCGTTATAGACAAGTAGATCAAGATGTAGAATTATTTGATATTTGAAAATGAAAAATTGAAGTAAAATTTAAACAAATACAAAGAGCAATAACCCCCTGACAAATACTTGTTGTTTATAAAAAAAATGAAGTAATAGGAAGTTGAATGATTTGTTAAAAAATTAAAATAAATATTTTAAAATATGGTTTAATTGTAAAAATAAAAGAAGACTTAAAGGCCTTCTTTTATAATTTATAAACTGATCAACAAAATTTTGTATCAAATACAATTATATTGTTTTTTTAAAATGGGATATCTTCTATATTAATAGACTCTTCTTTTTTTGAAGATTTTTTATTTTCTATAGACATATCATCTATAATTTCATCAGCTGATTCAGAAAAACTTACATTATCATCTTTGCCTCATGGAGATCATAACATAATAATATTTTCTCAAATAATTTCTGTTTTATATCTTTTAACTCAAGTTTGATCTTCCCAACTACGAGTTTGAAGTCTTCAATCTATATATATTTTTTTTCATTTTTTAAAATATTGTTGCGCAATTTCTGCAAGTTTTCACCATAAAACAACACTATGAAATTCTGCTTGTTCTTGTTTCATTCATGAAGAATCTTTCCATGTTCTATTTGTTGCTAAATTAAAATTTGCTACAAATTGTCAACTTGGAGTTTGTCTTATTTCTGGATCTGCAGTCAAGTTTCATAATAATTGAGCTCTATTTAAAGAATTCATAAAAAATAAATTAAAAATTAAAATATTTATCAATTTAATTGATAAATATATTATATATAAAAAAAATCTATATCAAGTAAAAAATATAATTCTTATTTTCTTTTATTTATATATCCAAACAAAATTAAAAGATACTCACACATTAGTCTGAGTTAATCTATTTTATTTATTAAATTAATTTATATTTGATTTTTATAAGATAAAAATCAAGTTTTTTTAATTTTATCAATTAATTTTTTATTTCATTTAGATTTTAACTTTCAATCTTCTATAACATAAACTTCATCGACTCAAATTTTATCTGCTAATAAAAAATTATGAGTAATAAAAATCAAGGCTATTTTATTATTTTTAATTTTTTGAAAAAATTTAATCATAAAATTAAATGTATCTATATCCATTCAGGCATCTATTTCGTCAAGAATAATATATTTTGATTTTAATAAAGCAATTTGAAGTAATTCTATTTTTCTTTTTTCTCCTCAACTAAATCATACATTTAAATCTCTTTTTAAAAAACTTTCTTTTATATTAAACTCATTTAAAAAAGGTGTAATAAATTTTTTAAATAAAAATAAACTTAATCATGTTTTTGATTTTTTTTCTGTTTTTAAAAATTCATTATAAATAGATCTAAGATATTCTATTAATTTAATTCATTGTATTTCTGGAATATTTTGAAATGATAAAAAAATTCATAATTTATTTTTTTTATCTGGAGATAAATTTGTAATATCTTTATTATTTAAAATAATTTTTCAAGAATTTATTTTATAATCTGGATGTCACATTATGCTAAGAGCCAAACTAGATTTACCACTTCAATTTTTTCAAATTAAAAAATAAATTTTTCATGGCTTAAAAGAAAGATTAATTTTTTTTAAAATCTCTTTTTTATTAACTGTAATATTTACATTATCTAATTTTAACATAAAAATTTTTTAAAAAATTATAAATTGATTTCTATTCAAACAGGACAATGATCTGATCAAAAAACATTAGAATGGATAAAAGAATTTTTTAAATTTTTTCATAAAATATTTGAAATTAAAAAATAATCAATACGCCATCAAATATTTTTTGATCTACTATTTGAAAAATTACTCCACCAACTGTAAGCTCCTATTTTATTTGGATATAAATGTCTATATGTATCTATAAATCAATTATTTAAAAATTTAGAAAAACCCTCTCTTTCTTCGTCTGTAAATCAAGCATTTCATTTATTTTGTCATGGATAATACAAATCTATTTCTTTGTGTGCCACATTAAAATCTCAACAAACAATAACTGGCTTATCTGTCTCTAATCTTTTAAGTAAATCAAAAAATAAACTATCCCACAATTGCCTATAATCCAGTCTTTCTAAATCTCTTTTTGCATTTGGCGTATATACATTAACAAAATAAAATTTATCAAATTCCAAAGTAATTATTCTTCATTCTTTATCATGAGAATCTATTCATGTATCATAAATAAATTTTATGGGTTTTATTTTTGTAAAAATAGCAGTACCAGAATATCATTTTTTAATTTTTGAAGAATTCCAAAAAGAATAATAACCAAGAGAATTTAAATCAAATCATATAGGAACATCTTTTTCTTCTGCTTTTATTTCTTGTAATCAAATAATATCTGGGTTTTCTTTATTAAGATATTCGATAAATCATTTTTGAATAATTGAACGAATTCAATTAACATTCCAACTTATACATTTCATAATATATTTTGTGATATATAATACTTATAAAAAAGTTTAGTAAAAAAATATATTTAGTCAAAATATAAAATTTAAAAAAGTAAAAAATATACTTGCCATTATTAATAATTTTATTTTTAATAATTTTTTTTTATAAAAAAACCTTTTATATATAACATAAAAAAAATTAAAAAAAACTTGATAAAAAGATTTGCTTTTTTTAAAAAAAATACAATATATAGTGGTTATATATAAAAAAATATAACAATATATAGATTTTACAAAAAAGACCATCAAAAAAACCTAATCTAAAGCTTATTGTTAATTTTGTATAAATTTTTAAAATTAAATAAAATTAAAATTAATTATATTCTATAATTTGAAAAAAATGGCCATATTTAAAGTTAAAAAAAGAAATTGAACTATCGTAACTTTTGATAGAACTAAAATTGAACTTGCTATAAAAAAGGCAATTGAAGCTTCTTGATGATCTGATTTTCATGAAGTACCAATTTTAACAGATGAAATAATTGAAAAAGTTGATATTGTTGCTGGTAAAAATATACCAGATATCGAGCTTATACAAGATAAAGTAGAAGAAGTTTTAATAAAATATAGTCATGATACTGTAGCAAAAAACTACATTTTATATCGTCAAAAAAGAAATGAGGCGAGAGCTGATAAAAATGTAGTTGTAGAAGTATGAAAAACTATGGAAGAGTACTTACAAAATATAGATTGGAGAATAAATGAAAATGCAAATATTTGATATTCTATTGGTTGATTAATATTAAAAAATTCAGAAAAAATCACAGCTAATTATTGGTTATCACACATATATACTTCAGAAATTTGAAATGCTCACAGAAATTGAGATTATCATATTCATGATTTGGGTATGTTTACTTGATATTGTGCATGATGGAGTCTTAGAGCTCTTTTAGAAGAATGATTTAATTGAGTGCCATCAAAAATAGAATCATCTCCTCCAAAAAATCTACAATCTGCAGTAAATCAAATAATCAATTTTTTTTGAGTTTTACAAAATGAATGGGCATGAGCTCAGGCTTTTTCATCTTTTGATACCTATCTTGCTCCTTTTGTTCATAAATATGAAGAATCGTTAAAAGAAGATATTGAAAAATACAATATTAAATTTGAATCTGAAACAAAAAAACAAGAATATATAAATGAAAAAACTTATAAATATGTTACACAAAATTTACAAAATTTAATATTTTGATTAAACACACCATCTAGATGGTGAACTCAGACCCCTTTTACAAATATTACACTAGACTGGGTTTGTCCAGAAGACCTTAAAGAAAAAGCATTATTTTTAGGTTGATATGATAAATGACTTTACAAAAAGAAATTTTGAGAATTGCAAAAACAGATGCTTCTTATTAATAAAGCATTAATAGAGGTTTATACAGCATGAGATTGGAAATGAAGAGTTTTTACTTTTCCAATTCCTACTTACAATATTACAGAAGATTTTAATTGGGATGATCCAAATTCTGAAGCATTATTTGAAATGACAGCAAAATATTGACTTCCATATTTTCAAAATTTTATAGGATCACAATTTAAAAAAGTTAAAGATGAATCTTGAAAAATAATTAAAATAAGAAATGAAAATGCATATTCACCAGGCGCTGTAAGAAGTATGTGTTGTAGATTACAGCTTGATTTAAAAGAATTAGTAAAAAGATGAAATGGTCTTTTTGGATCAGCAGAAATGACAGGATCTATTTGAGTAGTTACTATTAATTTGGCTCGTATAGGATATAATTTTAAATGAGATGTTCTTTGATTTAAAAATCAAATTAAATATCTTATGGATTTAGCAAAAACATCACTAGAAATGAAAAGAGAAGAAATTACAAAATGGTTAGAAAGATGATTTTATCCTTATACTTGTCGTTATTTAAAATCATTTAGAAATCATTTTTCTACTATTTGAATAAATTGAATGAATGAAGCAATTTTAAATTTTACTGACTGAAAAGAAAATGTTTCAACAAAAGAATGAATTAAGTTTGCAACAGAAATTTTGGATTATATAAGAGAAAATCTTAAAAAATATCAAGAAGAAACTTGAAATTTATATAACTTAGAAGCTACTCCTGCAGAATGAACTACATATAGATTTGCCAGAGAAGATAAAAAAAATCTTCCAGGCATTATACAGGCTGGTACAGAAGAGGCTCCTTATTATACCAATTCTACACAATTACCAGTATGATTTAGTGATGATGTATTTGAAGCTCTTGAAATGCAAAACGATTTACAATGTAAATATACATGATGAACTGTATTTCATATATTTATGTGAGAAAGATTATCTGATTCAAAATCATGTAAGGCTTTAATTAAAAAAGTTATATCAAATTATCAAATACCATATATTACAATTTCTCCTACCTTTTCTATTTGTCCTATTCATGGATATATTCCAGGAGAACATGATTATTGTCCAAAATGTGATATTGAAATTTGATATATAGGATCTGATATAGATTCAAATTTTAGAAAAAAATATATAAACAAATAATATTTATTTTTTAATTTTTTTAATTTATGCAAGAAAAAAATAGAACAAAATGCGAGATTTATACTCGTGTAATGGGATACCACAGGCCCGTAAGTCAATTTAATGAAGGTAAAAAATCTGAATATTATGGAAGAACTTATTTTAATGAAAAAAAATCTTTTAATTCTGACTTTATAGCTCAATACGGATATTAGAATGCAGAAGTGCGAAAATGCAAAAAATCATTCTTAGATAATTAAACAAAAACAAAAAACTAGGAGTGATTTTTTATTCCAAAATAATTTTACTTCCAGAGCTACTAGCTAAAAGCTATTAGCCATTAGCTAAACTCCAATGCAAATCGCCTGAATACAAAAATCAACATTACTGGATTACCCTGGAAAAATTGCAACCATAATTTTTACTTTATGATGCAATTTTCGTTGTCATTATTGTCATAATCCAGAATTTGTTTTGCCTAGTAAAATTAAAACTTTAAAAAATGATTTAATTTTAGAAAATGCGTTTTTTAATTTTCTCAAAAAAAGAGTTTGATTTATAGATTGAGTGGTTATTTCAGGTTGAGAGCCAACTCTCCAAAAAGATCTTTATGAATTTATAAAGAAAATTAAAGAAATGTGATTTCTTGTAAAACTTGATTCAAATGGTAGAGATCCAAAAATTTTAAAAAAATTGATAAACGAAAAACTTATTGATTATATTGCGATGGATATTAAAAATCCTATAAAAAAATATGGAAATATTATAAATATTAATTTTGATACTAAACCATATAAAGAAAGTATAAAAATAATTATAAAATCTTGAATTGATCATGAGTTTCGTACTACAGTAGTATCTGGTTATCATAATAAAAAAGATATCGAAAATATCTGAAAACTTATAAAATGAGCGAAAGCTTATTATATTCAAAATTATGAATCAGAAATTAATCTAAATCCAAAATTTATTTGAGCTAGCTTTACTCATAAGGAATTAGTTGAATTTAAAAATATTGCTAAACAATATGTAAATAAATGTTGAATTAGACTTTAATCTAAATTATTTAATAAAAAATTATGTTTATAGAAATAATACCATTAGATGTATCTATAGATAATATGTGACTTACATATTTTATACAAGATAAACTAAAAAATAATATTAATATATGATCCATAGTTTCTATTCCTATAAAAAATAATATTAAATATTGAATTGTTTCTAAAATTTTAGATTTAAATATTGATGAAAATGAGAATAACATTAAATCTATTATTGATGTTGTTTGTTATAATCCAGTTTTAGATGAATATCAAATTAAATTAATTTATTATTTATCAAGTAAATATTTTGTACAAATTCATAAAATATTAAATATCTTTCTACCAAAATTTATATTTAATTTTTTATTAAAAAAATCTTTTAAAAATATAAACAATCAAGATGATTTTATAAAAATTAATAAAAATAATAATATAATATCTTTAATTTATAATATTAAAAATAAAAACATTATAGAAATAATTGAAAATATTTTAAAAAAAATTGATGACTGTGTTTTGGTTTTTCCAGATGATTATAGTGTTTTTTATTTTTTAGAAAATAATAAAGATTTTACAAAAAATGCTATTATTTATAAAAATTCTTTTACTTATAATGCTAAAGCAAAAATTTTTTTAGAAATTTTTAATAAAACAAAAAATATTATTATTTGAACTAGAAAAATTCTTCAATATAATCTTAAAAAATACAATAATATTATTTATATAGAAGATATATTTATTAAATATAATTTTAGTTATATTCATAAATATAAAAATATAGATATTTTTGATAATTTAATTAAATATGGAAATTTTAATTGATTTATTATTTCTACAATACCTGATATAACATCTATTTATAAAACTCGTTTTAAAAATTATAAATTAATTAATTATTAAATGATTAAAAAAATTCAAAATAATATATTTAGTAATTTAAAAAAGTATTTAGATTTTTTA
>CAYUQQ010000002.1:26201-35555 GCA_964446905.1 uncultured Candidatus Peribacteria bacterium | reverse complement strand
GAATTTAAAAATCAATTAAATTTATTCTTTTTTAATAACTTAAAAATAATAAAAAATTATTTTTTAATTTTAATTCCAATCTGAATATTATGGTCAGTTTCTACAATTATTTCACAAAAGGCTATCGAATATAGTGTAACAAATTTCCATAAATCTTCTTCTGAAGCTACAATAATACTTCTTTATTCTGCTTTTTGAGTAATAATTGGAAGTATTATTTCAATATTTATTGTTAAAAAAAGAAAATATAATTTAGAATTAAATCAAAAAAAGACTTTTTTATCTGAAAATAATCTTATATCAAAATTCGAAAAAAATAAAAGATGGTATTTTTTTAATTTCTTTAATTTTTTATTCATTTTACTAATTTTTTTATTCCAAAATCTACTTAATACATATAGTTCAATTATTATATTAGCAATTATTGCCGGTTTATTATTTTGAATAATTTCTAACTTGATTGATGCTTTTTATATAAAAAAAATTACGGAAGACAATAATAAAGAATATGGCTGAGCTTTTCATTGAATTGCAATTAATTTTATAGTTTTTATATTAATGTTTAGCACTAATGCTATAGAAAAAAATTTTTGATTTTACATTAATTTTTATTTTATTTGAAGTCTTTTAATTATAGTAAGTCTTATAAATATTTATTATGTTTATCAAAATAAAATTGATTAATAAAATTAAAAAATGCCACATAAAAAATTAATAATTGTTTTTAAATAAGATTATTTAAAAACGTATCATAAATCTAAAAAATATTTTACAAAAATTTCTATAATGTTATTCAAAAAAAATTTAAACTATTTTGAAAAATTTGATTTTCAATAATATCTGAATCTTCATTTCTAAGATCTTTTATTTTATCAAGAATATATTTTACATAAGCAGATGTATTTTGTTTTCATCTTAAAATCTGAGGAGCCAAAAAAGGAGCATCTGTTTCTACCAAAATTTTTTCCAAAGGTATTTTGGATACAACTTCTTGTATGTTTTGAGTATTTTTATAAGTAATAATTCAAGTAAATCAAAAATAAGCATCTGGAAAATATTTTATAATTTCTTTAGCAAAATCTAAATCTTCAGAAAAGCAATGTATTACAAATTTCTTAGCATTAAATTCTTGTAAATATTTAAATGTATCTTCTTTTGCATTTCTACAATGTATTATTAAAGGTAAATTATAATATAGTGCTATTTTTGTATGTAATTTAAAAGCCTCTAATTGAATTAATTTATTTTTTTCTTTTTCTTTATCGTCTAAATCTTTTGTCCAAAAATAATCAAATCAAGTTTCTCAAATTCATATAATTTTATTATTTTCATTATTAATAATTAATGTTTTTAATTCTTGTTCAATATTATTAATTTGACTATAATTTTGTGCATCTATAGGATGCACACTTCAAATTACAGCATAAAAACAATCATATTTATTGGATAATTCTATAGCCTTTTTACTGTCATTAAAATCATTGCCTATTAAAGCTGAATAATTTACTCAAAAATCTTTCATTTTTTTAATTTCATCTTCAATTTTTTCAAATTCTTTATATGTAAGATGAGAATGTGTATCAAATATCATATTTTAATAAAAATTAACTTACTAATTATTTTTAAATTTTTCAAATTACCCTTTTGCATTCATTATATCAAATATCTATAATTTCATTAAATTTATAAAACTCGTAATAATCAATATTTGGAAATTTTGGATTAATAAATAAAATATTTTTATTTTTACATTTTAACGATCTATCTTCATTTTGTTTCATCATAATATCAATTGTTTTTTGTAAAATTTGATAATTTAATCATATTAAATTATGTTTTATTTTAAATCATAAAAATTTAGTTTCTTTATTAATTTGTCTTTTTATATCTCTTAAAACAGAAACGGCAATAATGTTTTTACTTTTAAGTTCTTCTATAGGTAAATTATTTATAACTCATCAATCAATTAAATTATCTTTTTTTATATTATAGGGAGATATAATAAATGGTATGCTTATAGAAGATCTTATTGCGTCAATTAATAATCATTTATCAAAAACTTTTTTTTCTCATGTATCAATATTTACAGAAATAATTTTAAGAGGAATTTTGGCTTGTTCTATTTTAACATTTCAAAAAATATCTTCTAATTTTTTTTTAATTTTAATTCATCAAATTAATCATGTTTTAAAATTTAAATCAATTAATTTAATATAATCTAATTTTTTAATTTTACTAATAATATTAATAATTTCTGTTGTTTTAAATCAAAATGCATAAAAAGAAGCAACTATAGATCACATACTTGTTCATGAAATTTCACTTGCTTTTAATCAAATTTCTTCAAAATATTTTATTACTCAAACATGAGCAAATCATCTTGCTGCTCATCATCATAATGCTAATCAAAATTTTTTAAACATATAAAAAGTTAATAATATAAGTTATATTTAATCTTAAAAATAATTTATTTTAAGTTAAATCAAATCTAAATTGATTTATATACAAACCTTTTAATTTATTTTAATATATTATAATAAATAGCAATAAAATCAAATTGACAAAAAAATAAATTTAATTAATATCGATTTGCTTTTAAAAGAAGATGTATACTGGAATTTTTAAAATTCTGGAGGAAAGTCTGGACACTACTAAGACAACATAGCAGATAACATCTGCGATCTTGATATAATAAATAAAATCAAGATACGGAAAGTGCCACAGAGACTATACTAATCTTACAATTGTAAGAAAAAAGGTGAAAAGTCTTAAGGTGTATGTAAATGCTACTTAAGAATGCTTCTAGTAATAGAAGACAGTTGGCAAACCCTATGTAGTGCAAAAGGAATGGTATAATATTAATAATTTGAGTCTTAGCTTTTAATATTATATACCTTGCTCGAGATAACAAGTGATTGTTATCCTAGATAGATTTACATCGAGATACAGAATCCGGCTTATTACTTTTAATAGCATTATAATATTTTTATTCTTTTTAATTATTAATTAATATATCTTTAGATTCTTTAGAAACAATTTTAAAACAAGAGACTTATTATCCTTTAAATACTCCTATAAATTATACAAAAGAACAAATAAAATAATATTTATTAAATATTCTTGGATAAAATACGTGAGGTTATATAATTATTAATTAAAAAGAATTAAATAATGTTGAATGAAAAGTTGTTTTTGAAAATTAAATTAAAAATTAGTGTTAAATATAATAAATAAATTAATTAAAATTAGTATTTATTTAATATTTGTTTTAATAATAATAGGTTTCTTTTGAAACTATTATTATTTATTTGATCTTTTTTCTCATTTTTATTTACAATATTTTATATCATCAATTTTATTGATGATATTTTATGTTTATAATAAATCCAAATTAGAAATTATTTTATCCCTAATTATAATCATATTTTTATTTTTTAATATCTATAAAGCTGATTTTTCTTGAATTTTTTGATGAAAAAATATTCAAAATCCGGACATTTTTTATATGAATACTAAATATTTAAATAAAAATAATTCTATAATTTATGATAATATTAAAAAAATAAAACCAAAAGAAATTATTTTGGTTGAGCTAGATAAAGAACTTTTTGAAAAAATAAAAAATACTTTTAATTTTAAATATGATTTTTATTATAAAAATTCATATAAATCATTTTGATTTTTTACAAATGAAACAATTTTAGATAAAAAAATAATAATTATAGAAACATATCCTATATGATATTTTAAATTAAATAATATTTCTTATTACATAATTCATCCTTTTCCTCCTTTTACAAATGAAGACTATCAAAAACAAAAAAAGTTTTTTAATTACATTAATAAATTAATTAAAAATGAAAAAAATAATTTTTTATTAATTTGAGATTTTAACTCTACAAATTATTCTCAAGTATTTAAATCAAATTTTAATAATTTTCATTATAAAATAATTTATTCTTGGATTGTCGATAATATATTAACTATTCCTATAGATTATGTTATATCAAATAAACAAGTTAATGTATTTCCAGGTAACAAATTATCTTCTGATCATGTCCCATTATTAATTAATTTTTAAGAAAATAATAGTATTAATAAATATCTGATAAATTTAGATCTAAAAAAATTATATTATTTAAAATATCTAATAAAAATTTAAAAAAATAATTATTTAATATTAGCTTAAATTAAATATAAAACTTAAATTTATTTAATAATACATAAAATATCTTATCAAATATTTGACATAATAATATATTTATGTTTTAATATAATTGTTTACTGCTTACAATGGTTTACTATCAAAACCGAATACAAATATGTTTAAAATAAAAACAAATAATATAACTTATAAAATAAGTTAAATCAAATACAATATCATAGATTTTATTTATAATTTCTATGAAAAGAGCTGGTAATACTCTTAAAAAATACCAAAATGCAGTAAATAAGATAAGTAATTGATAGTTAATTGCTTACAAAAAAACAAGAAAGTCTATACATAGGTTAATTTAAAAAAAATTAAAAGCCTTAAATGTATAGGCTTTTCTTTTTATTATATTTTTTAAAAAAATAAAAATATAGTTTATAGTATTAGCATAAGTTATAGATAAAACTTAAAATTAATATATATTATAATATCAAATTTTAAAAAAAATTTGATATTATAATAAAAATAAATAAACTATCGCCACATTTTAATTTTTTAAAAAATGTTTAAAAATTTGACTTTTTTTAAAAAAATTAATATAATATTATTACATTAAGTATATAAATTATGTTAGCAGTTATAGAAATAGGCTGAAATCAGTATACAGTAAAAGTTTGAGATATTATAGAAACAGATAATCAAAATATGGAAATTGGTTCTATAATAAAAACAAATGCATTACTTATATCTAATTTAAATTGAGATAATATCCAAATTTGAACTCCATTATTAGAAAAATCAAATATTGAATTAAAAGTTTTAAATAATTTTAAGTGAGATAAAATTAGAGTTTTTAAAATGAAGTCCAAAAAAAGATATTCTCGTACAAAATGATTTAGACCATTTATGACTAAATTAGAAATTACAAGTATAACTTAATCAATATTTATTAATTTATAGGGCCTTTAATTATGCTCGGGTAAATTTTTAAATATTTTTATTATTTAAAAAAATTAATGAATCTTAAAATTAACATACAAAATCGTCTTAAAAGACATTATAGAAATACTTCTTTTTTACAAAAAAGAAGTATTGTTAGTACTTTAAAAAAATTTAAAATTTTTTCTGTATTAATAATATTAATTTTGCCTATATATCCTACTTTTTGAGCTTTTTGAATAGAAAAAGAGACTACAGTTTGAAATTACGATGAATCTACTATTATTATGGCTTATGAATGAGAAAATAATACACAAGAAAAAACAGTATTTTCACAAGATTCTTGATTTATTAAACCATGAACCATTACTGATGATAATAGAGACATAAGCTGAGTTAATAATGTTATACATTATACAATTCAATATTGAGATTCTTTTAGTACTATAGCTGATATGTTTAATATAAGTATTAATTCTATTTTATGGGCAAATGATTTTAATAAAGATAGAATATTAAAAATATGAGAAATTATTAAAATTCCACCAGTAACATGAGTTATTTATATTGTTTTAGAATGAGATACTATTGATTCTATAGCAAAAAAATTTAAAGTAAATTCATCTTCTATTTTTGAACAAAATAAATTAACACCATCTATAAAATTAAATAAATGACAACAACTTATTATCCCCTGAGCATCAAAAATAATTCCACCAGTTATTACTAAAAAAATTATTAATAAAAATATAAAAAATAATAAAAAAACATCTTCTATTAGCAAAAAAACTACTTTAAAAAGTTGATATACTGTAAAATATACTTGAAATTCAAAATGATTTGCATGGTGAAATTGTACATATTTTGTAGCAAATAATAAAAATGTAACATGGAGATGAAATGCAAATCAATGGATATCAAATGCCAAAGCTCAATGAGTTCCTACATGAAACGATCCTGCTATATGAGCTATAATTTCATTTAAATGATCTTGATATAATCCTTATTATTGACATGTTTGAATTGTAATAGATATGGATTGAAATGATCTTATTATTAAAGATATGAATTATAGACATATTAATGAAATTACTATAAGAAGAGTAGATAAAAATGATAATACTATAAAATGATATATTTATGCTGATTAATTTTTTACTTAAATAAAAAAATTTAATAATTAAAAAAATAGAAGATTTTAAAATCTTCTATTTTTTTATACAATATATTAATTAACTTTTACAAATAAAAAATTTAAAATAACATATTACTTAATACTGAAGTCAATTAGATATAAATCTTGAATTGATACGTGTGTTAGAAAAAAAGAGCTAATAAGTATTGACAAAAAACAAAAAGCTATATTATATTAATTAAAGAAAATTAAAAAATACATAGTATTTTTATACAAAACTTAAAAAATAGCTATTTTAAAATATATTTTTTATAGAAATGAATTTTTTAGATATTTCTTAATTTTTAATACAAATTATACTTTAATAAAATGTCCAAAGAAAAATTAGAAAATACATGAACAACTATCATTATAGATTCAAATTTGAACCCTCTTTTTAATAGTTCAGAAAAAATTATTAACTTTTTAAAATCTAAAAAAGAAGAATTATTAAATATCATAAAAAATTGGGAACTAATAAATAAAACATGAAACTCAAGTATATTAAGTGTTTGAAGTATATTAGTATGAAAAAAAACATTTTATAAAGTCACTGTTATTTTAGATCAAAAAGAAGAATGAACTGAAAAATCTGAAGAAATAATACTTCCTAAAAATCTTGTAATGGAATCTTTATCTGAATTTTGAGTATGATTTTTTGAAGTAAATAAAGTTTGAGATATTACTTCTTGTAATCAATTTTTAGAAAAATTATCTTGATATTCAAGAGAAGAATTAGTTTGAATGAATTATCAAGTTCTAATAGAAGACGTTTCTGATATCAATAAATTAAAATCTATTTATCGTAAATTAAATGATTCAGAATCATGAAGTGAAGAGGCTGAATGGACAGTTAAATGTAAAAATGGATCAATAAGAATTATAAAACAATTATTTGCTCCTAAAAAAAATACAGAAGATAAAATTATTTGATATCATGGTATAACAATTGATATAACTAATGAAAAGAAAAAAGAAGAAAAATTAACTATTTTTAAAGAATCCATCGAAACTTCCGTAGATGGAATCTTTTTTGTAGATCCAAATTTACGTATAACGTATGTCAATGATACTTTTTCTAAAATGTTTTGATACAATAAAGAAGAATTACTTAAAATGAGTGTTTATGATTTTTGGTATGATAAAAAAGAAGCTCAAATCATTTTACCAAAACTTATAAATAAATGAAGTTGGAAATGAAAAATGATTACTAAAAGAAAAAATTGAACTGATTTTTATGTTAAAGTATCTGCTGGTGTTGTTAGAAATAATTCAAATGATATTATCTGTATAGTTTGATCATTTGAGGATATTATAGAACAAACTTTATCTGAAATTGCATTAATAAAAAGTGAAGAGAAATATAAATCTTTGGTAGAAAATTTGAATGTCTGAGTATTTAGAAGTGTAGAAGATGGTAATAATAAATTTCAACATGTTAATCCAGCTATGGTAAAAATTTTAGGATATGATTCTGTAAATGAATTAAGTAAAATTAAAATAATAGATTTATACAAAAACCCTTCTGATAGAGAACTTATTCTTAATAAATTAAAACAAGATTTATCAATAAAAAATTACGAAATAGAATTTAAAAAGAAATCTTGAGAAACTATAATTGTTTCTCTTTCTACAATAGCGATTTTATCAGAAAAATGAAATATTATCCAGATTGATTGAATAATGGAAGATATTACACAAAAAAAGATGGCAGAACAAAGAGAAAAAAAATTAAAAGAAGAACTTGAAATAAAAAATCAAGAACTTGAAGATACAAAAAATCTTCTTGAATGAATTTTAAATTCAAATGAATGATTAACTATAGTTTTAAGTTGAGGATGAGAAATACAATGGGTAAACCCTATATTTTCAAAAAGATTTAATAATCTTACTTTAAGTGAAGTAAAATGAAAAAAAATTTTTGATCTTGGTTTACCTATTAATAGTAAAATTATAAACACAATAAATAACTTACAATCATATTTTTACGAAGCTATAAATAATAACAAAAAAGTTGTTAAAGAAATAGTTTTTGATGATGCTACATATGAATGTACAATGATTCCAAAATGAAATATTATCGTTGTTTCTTTTAAGGATATTACCAATCGCCTAAAAGATAGTTTAACAAATTTATATAATAGAAATTATCTAGAAATAACCAAAGATCATTTAGAACAAAGTAGAGCTTGACTTGTTGTAGGAGTTTTTGATTTAGATAATCTTAAACCAATTAATGATACTTTTTGACATAACGCATGAGATGAGGCTATAAAAAAATTTGCTGATATTTTAAAAGCTAATTCTCGTGCTGATGACATTATAGCAAGAGTTGGTTGAGATGAATTTTGGATTATTTTTACTACTAATGATGAAAAAATAATTGAATGACGTATAAATAAAATGAAAGAGGATGCAAAAAATGTTACACTATCTTTCTCAAAAGATGTACAATTATCTTTTTCTGCATGATTTAGTTTTAGAGAGAAAAAAAATATTGATGGTTTTTCTTCAAAAACAATTGATGAATTAATAAAAGAGGCTGATGAAGAAATGTACAAAGAAAAGACAAAGAAAAAAGAAAAGACAAAGAAAAAATAAGAAAAAAATTAAAGAAACATGAAGTATAAATGAAGAAATGTACAAAGAAAAGAAATTAGATTTTAAAAAAATTGAGAAAAATATAAAAAAATCTAAAATACTATTGCAAGATAAAAATTAGAATTATTCAAATATTATTTTATATTTTTATTCAATTTTTATGCCTATTTGAATCAATCAAAAGCAAGAACTTCAAAATTTATTTTACGAAATTAATTTTGACAAAAAATCAAATTCTTTTAAAAAAATTTTCCTATTTGAAAAAAAATTGCAAGAATTTAATTTTACTATCAAATTTAGTACTGTAAGTCTTATTTATTTTAATGACATGGATAGACCCTATCAAGATTCTAGCGGTATAGAATATATTCTCAAAATAGAAAATCGACATTTTAAAGAATATTTTTTTAATGTTCAACATTTTAACTGAAGCTCTCTTAAAGATGCAAGACGAATGTACTGCGAGAAACCAAAAGAATTTGAAGAT
>CAYUQQ010000002.1:0-26191 GCA_964446905.1 uncultured Candidatus Peribacteria bacterium | reverse complement strand
CTGAGTGAATAGAAACTTATGATCTATCTTTTTTGGAATTTTTAGAAGAAAATGAAAATTGTAAATAAAAAAATTATAAAATAAACTATTGTAAATTATATTTTTAATAATTTCTTATCAAAAATAAAAAGATAGGAAATTTTAAGTTCTTCTTATTTCTCATTTACATGGTTTGTTTTTAGGGTCTCAACTTTTTTTGTCATATATTCTCCTTCTAATTTATATCATATTTTTCTATAATAAGGACGAGCTCATACTCAACTAATTACTGCAATTTTTTTAATTTGTGGATAATTTAATCTTATAATTTCTTCGGCTTTTGCAATTAATTTTTTACCAAATCACATATGTTGTCAGCTTCAATTTGATTTTTCTCAAATTCATAATTGATCTCAAAAAGTATGAACTTCCCTTATAATTGCAGCATTTTGTAATTCTTTTATATAATGTTTTTCTTGATTAAAAATTTGCGATGGAATTCTTAATCTTAAAAGTGAAAATAATGTTTTATCTTTTGGATCTATAAATTGTAAAAAATATTCCTTGCCTGAGCTTGCTTCATATTCTATTATATTCAAAAATGAATTTAAAGGATTATTATCTTTTAAACGAATTTCTCTATGAGAAATATCTTGTATTTTTATTCATAATTTTTTCATATTTTCATCTGTAATTTGACGTAAATTAGCCAGATGAGATCAGGCTAAAATTTCTGTTGCAGGAATATCTCTATACATTCTATTTAAACGTACATATTGTGGAATTAATTCTTGAATTTTTGTCATAAGTTTTATTAAAACTTTATCAGAATATATTTTAAATTTTCAATTTTTCCATATTTTTTCTAAATCAGAATTAGGTACAACAACTGTAGGATAGATTTTAATTTCATCAGGTCTAAAGTTTGGGTCTTCAAAAACATTTTTTATACTTTCCAAATCTAATTTTGGATTACTACCAAGTAAATTTGGCATTAAATGAGCCACTACTTTAAATCAAGAATCTTTTAAAAGTCTTGTGGCTCTAATACTTTCCTTGTTTCAATGTCATCTACAATTTAACTTATTTATTTTATCAAAAGTAGTTTGATATCAAATTTCTACACGAGTTACTCAATATTCTCTTAATTTTATAATTTCTTTTTCATTTATAAAATCTGGTCTTGTTTCTATAGCTATTCATATTACTCTTGAAATACTTTTTTCATTTTTATTTTTTGCTTTTTTTAATGATTTGGATTTTTTTATTTTAAATCAAGGCTTTATTTTAAATGAAGCAAATTTTTCTCAATTTAAATTTGTAGAAATAATATTTTTTTTAAGACTATCGTAAGTATTATGTGCATCATAAATTCATTTAACAAATTTTTCTTGATAATTTTTTGGATAATTACTCCAAGTTCCACCTATAATTCTTACATCACATTTAGAAATATTGTGTCAGGTAATTATAAGTGAATGTAAACGATTATGAATTTGTTTTATAGGATTAAATTTATTTAAAATAGCCCTCATTACAGCTGGTTCATTTGGAAGATAACTCTTTGGCAAATCTTTAAAAGTAGGACAATAAATACATTTTCAATAACAAATTCAGGTTTTGGTTAAAATAGAAATTACAGATACTCAAGAAAGACTTCTTATTGCTCTTTTTCTTATAAGTTTTGCAATACGTACTTCATATTTAATTTTATTAGTTTTTATAAGTTCATCATATCTTTTAATAAAATCAATATCTGGAATTACTTCTTTCATATTTTGTCATTTATAAAATTTATTTTTAAATTTTTGAAACTTTTCTTTTGTATCTATTAAATTTTCTTTTATTAATTCAAATAAAATTTTATCAATTATTTTATTTTTTTTATCTAATTCTTTTTTAATCATAATTTAAAATATTTAACAAAAATTTTTTTTTATAAATATAAATTTTGAAACATTATTTAAATAAATTACTTTTATATCCAAACAAATTTTATTTTTCTAAATTTAAAATCCTTAAAAATAAACTAACTCACACTAACACAAATATTAATAAATTTAATTTGAGTAATAAATAAAGTCTAACAAATTTTAATTTTATTTAAAATTAAAATTTCATATTTTTCCATAATCTTAAAATCATTTTTGTTTTTATGATCAAATCAAAGTATATGTAATATAGAATGAATAAGTAATTTATAAAATTCTTCTTCTATAGTAATTCAATATTCTTTTGCTTGAGAAATAATTTTTGTAGAAGATATAATAATTTCTCAAGCAATATCTGTTTTTTTTAATTTAGCAAAATCATCAAAATAATGAAAACTTAATACATCAGTTGGTTTATCTATTTTTCTATACTTTTTATTTAAATCTTGAATTTTTTTATTTGATACAAAAATAATATTTAAAGTTCAATTTTGAGATTTTTTTATATTTTTTGAAATTTGAATTAAAATTAAATCTATAGTTTTTTTAGATATTTTAATTTTTTTTAATACATTAAAAATTTTATAATTAAACATTTATAAAAAATTAACAAAATAATAATTTTATTTTTGAAAAAAAGTATATTTATCAAGTCAAGTTTGTCTATAAAAATTCATTTTTTTATCACAATTTAAGTTTTGAGATTTATAATCAAATTTAATATTAGAATTTTTACCAACTCATGTATTTAGATAAAATTGAAATATAGTATAATTTATATTAGTAGAATTTTCTTTAATATTATTTTTATATGTTTTAATTAATTTACTTCAAGTTGGAACTAATATTCTTACAAATTGTCTATTTTCTCATAATCATTGTATATTCATAAGTCTTTCTTGTTCTTTTTCATCATTAATTTTTATTTTTTGAAATAAATTATTAATTTCATTTTTTTGAGTTTCTCAAAATCAATGAATAGAATTTAAAACAAAACTATTATATATCTCACATCATGAATTAGTTGTTGTAATTTCAAAATTTCTATACATATATCTATCCGACTTATTTCAAGAAATTGATGTAAAAACAGGATATATCCAATTTCAATTATCTTTTTTCCATTGATCAAAAATATTAAATGATTCAATAAAATTTTGAATTTCGGTTTCTCTTGAAGCTATAACTATTTCTCATTTTTTTAAATTTTCTATTATAATATCTAAATATCATAAAAAATCTTTTTTTTCTATTAAATGCTTTTCTAATTTGTTTGTAAAACTAAATAAAATATCTTTTGGTGAAATTTTAGCATTAAATTTATTTTCTACTAATAATGACATTACTACAGAAAAATTATTTTTGGTTATATCTATATTAACTTCATTCATATGTATAGGTCAATATTTTCACAAAAAATCTTCTATCACTTTTTGTGTAATACTAATAACTGTACTTAAACTTCATCATCAACCTTTTTCATAAAAGAAATTTATTTTTTTAGTACTTTCCAAAAGACTAGGATCATAATTTGCATCTCTAAGTCAATGATTTGGAGAAATAATATTTAATCATTCTGGAGGAGTTTCTTTATATGGATAAATATGCCAATCATAATAATAAACATCTTTTTTATCATAATTAACAATATTTCATTTATATAAATCTATAGTAATAACGCTTCAAGGAAATCATCAATTGGCCCTAATCTCATCTTTATTTTGATTTAAAACTAAATATTTTTGAGGTTTTAAGTCTCATAAAATTGCATAAATAATATTTTTATTTTGTAAAAAAAATGTAAGATAATTTTGTACTTTAATTAAATTATTAATATTATTTTGTAATTTTAAATCTAAAGACTCATTGTTTAATGATTTAATTTCTTGATAATTAAAAATAGCAAGTTTTAATTTATTTTGAATTTTTATAATATTTCATTCTTGAGATTTTATAAAATCAGTTATTTTTATATTTTTATACTTACATAAATAATTATTATTTTTTTCAGTACATGTATTTAAAGATATTTTTTCTAAATCTCAATACATATCCAATCAAATTAAAGCAATTTCAGAAAGTAATTTTCATCATTTAATAATATTATTTCATAATTTGATATATTCATTTTTATAAAAAATATTGTTTCAAAAAAAATTAATTGGAGCAAAAATAATAGAAATTAAATTAAATTTATTTTTTGTTTTTAATAATTGTGTTTGTAAATTTTTAATATCAGAAAATTCTTTTATATTATAAAGATTCTGATATTCTTTAAAAATTGAATTATAAATATAATTTTTTACTCATATTCAAAACATTACAAATGATAATATTATTAACACTAAAATAAATCAGGTTTTCATTCATAATAACCATGATTTTATAATATATTTATTATTTTTTTGAATAAAAAACTCACTTATTTTTCAAATATCATTTAATTTATTTAAATTTAAAATTTTATTATTTTCTTCATTGTTTTTATTAATTTTAATAATGTTATTAATATGAGAATTTGAATTTTCACATAAATTTATAGGATTTGAATGTAGTTTTTTATTTTTTAAATAAATTAATGTTTTTAAAAAAAATGATTTATTTTTTTTAAAAACATCATCAAATCTTCTATCTTTTATTTTAAATATTTTAATTTTTTTTGGTTTTCTGATATCCAAAAAAATATCTTTAATTTTATTTGAAATATCTGTAAATATTTTTTTTTGATTTAAAAAAATTGCTTTGGTTTTAATTTTTGGAAAAAAATTATCCAAATGAATAAAATTGTTTTTTACTCATTCTTGTTTTTTTTGAATATCATTTAATATATTATTATTTTCCATTTTCTTGTATTTAATTTTAATTAAACCAAGTATCTAAATTTTCCAAAGCATTTTCTGCTGCTTTTTTTTCCGCCTTTTTTTTGCTAGATCAAAATCATTGTCATATTAATTTTTCATTAAAATATACTCAAACATCATAGGTTTTATTATGATCCAATCAAGATTCATTTATCACTCTATAATCAGGAGTAAAATTATTTTTAGATTGTATTAATTCTTGTAATTTTGATTTAGGATCTATATGTAAACTATTTTTTAAAATTTCATCTAAAGTAGAAAAAACATATTTCTCTATAAATTTTTTTGTAAATTCATAACCTAAATCAATATATAATGCTCATAAAAAAGCTTCCAAAGTATTTGCTAATATGTAAGGATTATTATTTCATCAAACTAAATATTCTCATTTTGATAAAATTAGATATTGATTTAAATTTAATTTAAAAGCAATTAGTGCTAAATTTTTTCATTTTACCAAAGAACTTCTTAAGTCAGTAAGTTCTCATTCTTCTTTTTCTGGAAATTCAAAAAATAATAATTCTGTTATTATTAGTTCTAAAACAGCATCTCAAAAAAATTCAAGACGTTCATTATTTTGTTTAAAATCTGATATTTTTTCATTTAAAATAGATCTATGTACAAAAGCTTGTATATAATGCAATATATTTTTATAAGGAATTTCAAGAAAATCTAGAAGTATTTCTAATTTTTCTTGGAACTCCTTATGATTAAATTTTAAACTTTCTCTCATAATTTTTTTTGTAAAAAGAAATAAGTGTTTTTTGGTTTAATTTTTTTAATTTCTTCTTTTATTAATTCTTTTTTTTCTTTAATTGAATTCAATATTCAATTTACAAAAATTCTACCATGATCATCAGAATAAATTTTGGTAATTTCTAATGCTTCATCAATAGAAACATTTATAGGTATTTTATCGCATTTTATATATAAAATTTCGTATATTGATATAAAAATTGGAATAATATTAATTATTGACATTGATTTTATATCGAAACGAGGAGCAAATTTTTCAACTATATAAATTAATTCACTTTCTTTTTTTATTATTCATTCAAATAATTCATCAAAATAGATATTATCTATAATATCTTCAAAATCTTCATCAAAAAAATTTTGTATAAAAAAATCCTTATTAAAATTAGTATTAATATATATTTTTGAATATAAGGCCTGAAATAAACACTTTCTTGTTTTATGACGTGAAATTTTTTGCATAAAAATAATAATAAATTATGTTTTTAAAAATTTTTATGCTTTAATTTTTGTAACTTTTTTTGTTTTTCAAGTTTTAATAATTTTATTATTTTTATACATTCAAGTTACAGGTGATGCAAAATGAGATAATCATATTGCATTACCGTCTTTATCATATTGTAATGATGTTTTATTTACTAATTTTTTTGCTGTATTTTTAGTCCAATTAGTAGTCCTAATTTTAGTTTTAGATTTAGATGTTTTTTTCTTTGGTGAAAATGTCATAAAATAATAATTAAAAATTAAAAATAATATTAAAGAATTTTAAAAAAATTACTTAATTCTTTAAAAAAATGTAAAAAGATTTTATTTAAAAAATTATAAAAAGCAAAAAAATATATTTATAATTTTATCTTAAAGTATTTTTTGACAATTTATTCTTAAAATATAGTTTTATTTAACCTATTTATTTTCCCAATTTTTATATTTTTTTCTGCAATAATATTTTTCACTTACTACGTTATCTTTTTACTACGAAAAAACTATATTTTCATTACCATCATATTCAGTTTTTAATCCTTCAGACCAATGAATAACTTTTTCAATTTGATCAACAACTCCTTTTATTAACTTTTTGTACTGTAATAATTTTTGTTCACTGTCAAATAAAACTTCTAGATAAAGTTCATCATTATTTCCTTCAGGTATTTTTGTAACTCAAACTATCTATCCTTCATTATTTAAGATACAATATTCTTTTCATAGTTCTTTTTTTGTGAATTATAAAATTTATGATTCATAATTACATTAATTCATTATCTTGTACATAATTATTTCAAGTTTTAAAGCTATTTCTGCTTTTTGAAGTTCGGCTCAAAGATAAATAGCATTTAATATATATCAAGTTTATTTTTTTAATAAAAAAATTTATAAAGGAATTTAGAGAACAAGAATAAAAATTATTTACACTTTTAAATTTTATACTACTTTTTAATTGCAAAGATATATTTCCATTTTGGATACTATAATAGAGAAAAATAAATATTTTGAGCTAAAAAATTTTCAATTGACATATTTAATTGATTATATATAATCAAAAATTATTTTAATAAAATTAAAACATGACTTCAAACTCACTAATGAAAAAAATATGATGAATTATTCCTTTCTGAAGAAAAGAAAAATTATATAATCAAGGAATTGAACAAGAGGAAATTATAAAAAATAGAGATTCAGAATTAAATCTAACAATAAAAGATAAAACAAATGTGCCTGATATATCAGAGAATGTTAATAAAATGGTAATTAATATGATAGAATGATGAGAATTGAATAAAATAAGATATTTCTTAATGGAAATAATTAGAAAAAATACATGAATTCTTACTCCGTCAGTTGAAATCTGATGATATAAATCAGAAACTATAACTGTTAACATTCCTTGAAAATATAAAAGTGAGGCGTCAATATATAGAATCATAATGCAGGAATCTATAAAGATGAGCCAGATTCCAGTAGACGAAAATTCAGTTTTGCTTTGAAATATTTCAGTTAAGATACAAGAATGATATAATAAATGAGTGTTTAATATAAATCTGAATTGAAAAATTCAAAATGAAGATTTAGAGAGATTAAGAGATTTTTTCGAAAGAGTATACTTGTGAGAATTTACGGTAAATGAGCATAACTCGATAAATGCACTTCAAATAAAGGAACTTCTAGAATTATCCGAAAAAGATTTTGTCATAATGGATGAAAAATCAATAGAAATATCAATACCCATGGATAAAGAAATTGAAATTAGTGAAAAAACACTCGAGACAATTGCAATAGCATTAAATAATCAAACGGACGATTATAGTATTAAATACAAGTGATTCTGAGTTGGATGTAATTCATGAATAGAGCATAGAAAATTTATTATTTATGATATAAATAATAAAAACAAATACATAATAACAAGCGGTTTTTCAGATTGAAAACTAACTGTTAGGATATGAGATAATTATTCATGAATTGAATTAAATAGGAAATTTATAGAACAAATACTAAAAAATTATATTTATCTTTTAGGAGAAAATATTATTAAAAAAATGAGTGCATTGGATTCGCTTAGATGAGCGTGAGTTTTGGTATTTGAAAAAAATCCGAATGAAACTAGAAAAACATTGGAAGAGCTTTATGCTGAAGAATGATTCGTGGGGTACGAAGATATTAAAGAGTTATTATCTATTAACATAATTTATCCTTGGGAGAAAAAAGAAGAATACAGAGCAATAACAAAAAATAGGTTTCCTAATATTAAAAATATTATTCCAAATACAGTACTATTTGAATGACCTCCTTGAACCTGAAAAACTACACAAGCAAAAATTATATGAAAATACTTATGATATCCTTTCATATATATCCCAATTTGAAAATTGATGTCTAAATGGTATTGAGAATCAGAATGAAGATTGGATAAAATATTTGAATTAGCTAGAAAAGCTGCAGAGCAAAATTGATGAATTATTGCAATGATTGATGAAATAGATGAAATCTGAAAGAATAGAGAAGAGTCACATGAAGCAACTTGAAGAATGACCTGAGTGCTTTTAAAGAAGCTTGATTGAATTGAACAAGTTTCAAATTTGCTACTAATCTGATCTACAAACAGGAAAGATTCTATGGATGAAGCTTTGTTGAGCAGATTTTCCAAACAGATGTTTTTCAGATTGCCAAATATGAAAGAAATAAGGCATATACTGGAATTTTATATACCTGAATCTAGAGAAATTGATAATGATTCGCTCATAACTCTTAAATGAAAATCTTGAAGAGATATAAAAAATATCTCTGAAGATATAGCCAGAAAATTTTTTGAAGAGAAAATTATCAAAAACAGCAATCCTGTAATGAAACAAATAATATCAGATTATTTAAAAGGCATTGATACTGATTTTGAAGATTAGGTAAAAATTTAATATCTATTTCATTATTTGACTCTTTATTTTTTTAATACTATTTATGCTTAAAAAATTAAAAATAGCAGAAAAAGAATCTCTCCAGTCAAAAATTAACAATTTATTATTAGCCAAAGAACAAATTGAAAGCATGAAAATACTATTAGAGAAACTTGATGAATTCAAGAGTAATATTAATGAATTTGTTCCTAAAAATAGAAATTTTGATATTGAAGTTATTGAATCAGAAACAGGCGTTAAAATAAAACTTAAACACAAAGAGACAGGAAAAGAGAAAGATTTAAATTCATTTTTACCTCCTGATGTTTTTTTTGGAAAAGATGACATTTATTGTTTTAGGCCCAAAGAAAAAAAAATTTGATATAAAAAAAATGAAATTGAATATAGAGGTTTTTTACTAGCATTATTTCATGAAATTGGACATTCACATGATAAAGTTAAATATAATATTACTAAATGGGAATCTTTAAAGGCTTTTTGATATGCAGTTACTAAGATAATAAAAAATAAATATAACAAAAAAAAGGATATTCAGGATAAAGACAATCAAGAAAAAGAAGATCTCAAAAAAAGTACTCTTAATGATATAAGTTACAATACAGACAAAGCTTTGCCTTTATGGTTTATTGAGAAACGATCAATAACCGAATCTAAATCGGAAAGAAAAGCATGGGCTTATGCTCTAATTACATTGAGAAAATTAAACCAAGAAGGATATGATGTTTTTTTAGAATTTGAAAATGTAAAACAGATACAGGATTTAGTAGCATATTATTTGTGCACATATGATATAAAACTATTACTTAAAAGATTATTTTCAGTTAATCTAGAAAAAAATAACATTAGTAAACAAGAAATAAAGCCTGTTTATTTGAAAAAGGTTAAAATGTATAATAGAGATACTATAATGAATTTGTTAAATAATTCTTTTGCAAAAGAAATTCAAGATAATAATATTAATAATCAAAAATAAACCAATAAGATATTAGTATTAGTTTATCATGAATAAAATGATATATATTAGACCTTATATAAGAGATAATATAAAATAATAATACTTAAAATACTTTCTAAAATGTAGAAATAAAAAAATAAATTTAAAAAATGATATACTTAATAAAAATTAATTTTCGATTTTATTAATTTTGAACTTTTTTTATAAAATAATCTTCCAAAGATCATTTTATGTTTTTTATATCATCTTGTGCAATAATTTTACCTTTATGAATTATTGCAAATCTATCACATATATTTTCTACATCAGAAAGAATATGAGTATTAAAAAATACTGTGGTTCATTTTTTTTTCAAATCCAAAATTAAGTCTTTTGCCATTTTTCTTCAAATTGGATCAAGTCAACTCATTGGTTCATCTAAAAAAATAATTTTAGGCTCATTAATTATTGCTTGAGCTAAACCAATTCTTTGTAACATTCATTTTGAATATTTTGCAAGTAATTTTTCTCAATCTCAACTTAATCCTACTTTTTTTAATACAGAATTTATTTTTTTTTCTAATTTATCTTTATCATTATAAAAAAAATTTCAATTAAATCTTAAAAATTCTTTTCAATTCAAATGTTTGTACAAATAAGCATTTTCTGGCATAAAACCAATTTGTTTTTTTGTGGTATTATCCAAAAAATTATTTCATAAAATTATTATTTCTCAATTATCTGCTTTAATTAAATTTAAAATACATTTCATTGTTGTAGTTTTACCAGCTCAATTTGGTCACAAAAATCAAAATACTTCATTTTCAAATATCTCTAAATTAACATCAAAAAGTACTTGTTTTTTATCTAAAAATTTATTTAGATTTTGTATTTTTAAAATTGATTTTTTCATAATAAATTTTTAATTAATATAATTCAATATTTTTATAATGTTTTAATTGTATTTTTCAATTATTTTCTAAAATAGAAATAAAATCCGCTTGTACATTTTCTTCTGAAATTTTATTTTTAATTATATAATTATGTATCGCATAATAAAATTTACGTTTTTTTAATTTTGTCATCGATTCTTCTGGTATTCAATAATTTATATTGGTTCTATATTTTACTTCTATAAAAACAAATTTATTATCAAATTTTGTTATTATATCTATTTCTCATCATTTTACATAATAATTGTTATCTATAATTTTATATCAATGTTTTTGTAAATAATTTATAGCTATTAATTCTCAATTATTTCACTTTTTTTTTAAAGTAATCATTTTATTCCAAATTAAAATTGTCTATATCATCTTTTATTTTTATTTCAGTATTAACTTTTGGATTATAATAATTAATAAGCAATTTAATTAATTCATCTTTTTTTATTATTTCGGTTTTTAATCACATGTTTTCTAAACTTAATTTAACAGTACTCAATCTTTCTAAATTTTGTTTTTTTAAATTTTCTATATTACGTCTTTTTTCTCTAATTGATCATACACTTTCTTCTGATGTAATAGCAGACCAAAAATTTTTAAATAATCAAAAAAAACTTGAATCTCTAACACTTTTATTGCTATCACTATCAAAAGGCACTATTATATAAAAATCTTTTTTCATTATTTGAGCCAAATCTACTAAATTTATTAAAAAATCAATATATTTATAAGTTTGTTCTTGTAATAAAGAATTTGATTGCTTTACTGCAAGATTTTTAAGTTTATTAATATAACTTTCTATATCTACCTTTAAAGATCTTACTACTATCTGTATAGGAAATCTTAAAGTATTTAAAAATCTTTGATAAGCATAAATAATAGAATCTTGTTCTTCTTCACTTTTTAAATTAAAATTAACTGAATATACTCTTAATATCATCCTTGAAGATCAGTCTTTCATTATAATCAAATTATCTCTAATTTCTGAAATAGGCAAATATCTTTGAGTTGTTGAATCTCAAATAATTTTTTTATTAGATTTTACAGATTTATTAGTGTTATCTTCCATTTTTAATTTAAAATTATAATTTTTGTAATTTATTTTCTACTTTTTCAAAAATTTTATGATTTTGTACTGTTTCTATATTAGATTCAATATTCTCTTTTATTGCTATATATCAAATTTCAATATTACTATAACTATCTATTCATTTTGACCAAATTCTTTCTTTGGAATTTATATTAAGTCTTAATAAATTTAAAAAATATGGTAAAAATGTCATTTCACTATAATTCCATAAAGCAATAACAATAGCTATTCATAAAATAATTAATCAAGGGACAAGAGCTATCTCACCTCAAAAATTTCGTTCTAAAGACTTAAATACGGTATAAGCAATTCATCATCATATCATTATAATAATAAGCTGGCGCAAACTAAACATTGCTATAATTTTATCCTCATTTTCTATTTGTACAGGTATTTTATATTGCATATATTATAAATAAAATTAAAAAAAGAAAGAATTATTTAAATTATTTTAATAAAATTTATGATATATATTATAATCTATTTTTGATTAAATATCAATAATAAAACTTATTTTTCTTTTGACTTTTTTTATTTTGATCTTATAAATATAATAAATTTTATTATTAATTTTTAATTTATGAATTTTGATTTTATTAAAAATAGAAAAATATTTTATTTTATAACTATTATATTGATAAGTATTTCAATTTTTTCAATATTTTTTTTCAATCTTAATCTTTGAATAGACATGACTTGATGAATGCAATTAGAATATGATTATACAAATAATATTGATATAAATAATTTAAAAAATATTGTTAATGATATAAAAAAAGATTTTAAATATAGTGATAAAGAATTTATAAATAATACTACTGTATATAAAATAGTTTGAGAAAATAAATTTATAATAGAAGCCTGATTAAATAAATTTTCTGACACTGATTTACAAAAAATAGATAATCTTAAAGCCCAATTTAAAGATACTTTAAATAACAAATTATTTTCTATATCTTCTTCAAAAATTACTTTAAGTAAATATATAAATATTTGAGAGTCATTTTGAAGTTATATAAAAAATACAGCTTATATTACTTTGTTACTTGTAATATTTTTTATATCATTATATATTATGTGGGCCTTTCGATGATCAATAGAATGATTTAGCAGTTTTTCTTTTGCTTTTGTTACATGAATATCTTTATTTCATGATGTTTTAACTGCATTGTGATTTTATATAATAACATCATTCTTTTTTCCTGAATTTAAAATAGATACATTTTTTATTACCGCAATGTTAACTGTTTTAGGTTATTCAATAAGTGATACTATAGTTGTTATGGACAGGATTCGTTCTAATTTAAAACAAAAAATAAATAACAAATTAAATTTTAGTGTAATTATTAATAATTCTATTAATGATGTTTTTACTAGATCTATTTTTACATCATGTGCTGTTTTAATTGTTCTTGCTGCAATGTTTTTTGCTGGTCCTATAAGCATTAAATGATTTGTATTGGCTATGATTTATGGTACAATTTTTGGGACATATTCTTCTATAACTATAGCAGCCCCTCTTCTTTATGATATAAATAAAAAATTTAAATAATAAAATATTGTAGATATACTATATTGTCACATATCTACAATATTTTATACAATAAGCTCCCTTAGCTCAACTGGATAGAGTAACGGCCTTCGAAGCCGTATGTTACAGGTTCGAGTCCTGTAGGGGGTACCAGGATAGCTTAGAATTTACAATTAAAAATTTAAAATAAAATTAAAATTAGAAAATATGAATTATATTTAAATTAATAATATTTTATGAAAAAAATATTTTTTTATTTTATAATAATTATATTTATAACATTATCTTGAGTATTTTTTTATTACTTTTGAAATAATGTTAATTATTCATTTCATAAAGATATAAAATATAACGTTGTTTATCATCCAGATTTTATACCAAAATCTTATACTGTAAAATTATCTTCTGCATGATTTTGAAATCTTGTCTCTGATTTTTATTGGATATCTGCAGTTCAATATATTTGATCCAATGTAATGTCTTCTGAATATAAAAAATATCTTTACTTAATGTTAAATTTAATTACAGATTTAAATCCATATTTTACTTACACTTATCAAATTTGACAATTATTATTACCATCTTACAACGAAGCATACGAAAACATTAATCGTGAAGAACAAAAAAAATATGATTTACAATGATTAAATTTATGACTTAAATGAATTAAAAATGTTTGTGATAATAATAAAATTAAATTAATTCAAAATGAAACTTCACTACAAAAATTATGGATAGAAAATAAATATATAAATCCATGTAAAGATCCTATGATTCCATATTTTTTAGCATATATTTATTATTGGAGTTTTTCTGATCCAATTAATTCTGCTTATTATTATAAAGTAGCTTCTGCAAATAAAGATGCCCCAACGTGATCTAGGATAATGGCTGCCATCATGCAATGAAAATGATGAAATAGACAAAAATCTATATTAATGTTTTTGTCTTTAGCCGAAATTGCTAGTAATGAAAATGATAAATGAAAAGATAATTTATGTACAAATATTGCTAAAGAATTTAATCAAATATTTTTAAAAATGTTTCAAAATAATGTTTTAATTACTTGAAAAGTATTATGAAATATGGAAAAAATAAGATTAGATAAATTAAGTAATTTTAATAATAAAACCACATTAAATAATCTATGTGTTGATTATATTAATAAAGCTATACGAGAATTAAATCTTATGTATCTAGAAGAAGCTAATAAAAAATTTTTTTATGATAAAAAAATAAATGCTCAAAATAGTAAAGAATTATATGATAATAAATATATTGACTATATTCCTTCTGATTTTCAAAAAATGGATAATAATTATGGTATAATTTACTTTTTTAATGAAAAAACTTGAAATTGGGATTATAAAATGTGAGAAATATAATTTTAAATTTTGTATTTTTTTAATTACAATTAATGTTTCTTTTTATTAATATTATTTCTAAAAAATATAAATTTATTATTTTTAATAAAAACAAAATAATAGATATTTATAATGTAAAATTTAATGGGCAAGAATTTGAGAAATTATATTTTTATTTAGAAAAATTTTTAAAAAAAAACAAACTATTAATTTCTTATATTAATTGAATTACTGTAATAAATTGACCTTGATGATTTACTTGTACAAGAATCTTAGCTCTTACTATTAATACTATTTTTTTTGTTTATAAAATAAAAATAGATTCTATTGATTATTTTAAATTTTTGGAATTACAAAATATAAATAATCCTATAATAATCAAAGCAAATAAACAAGAATATTTAATTAAAGAAGAAAAAAGATCTAAACCTTATTTAATAAATATTTGAGAAATAAAACCTTGAAAATATTTTTGAATTTGAGATATATTTGATTTTGTAAATTCAAATATATCTATACAATTAAAAGAAGATTATAATTTATTTTTTAAAAATTATAATTTTAAATGAAAATATAAATACATAGAGCCTTATTATATAAAAAAAGCTAGCATAACAATCAAAAAATAAATCTAAATTTTATAACTTAATAAAAAAAATAAATGAATTTAAATCAATTAAATATTGAAATATACAATCTAGAACCACAGGAAGAAATTAAATTAATTTTACATAAACATTGATTTTTTTTGTTTTGGATTTTTATAAAATTTTTCGGTTTTTTATTTTTTATATTAATTATTAATTTAATAAATTTTTATTTTTTTTTAGTTTCCCAAGTAATTATAAATATATTTACAATAATATATACGTTATTTTGTTTATTATTTTTGTATATTTTAATAATAGAATACTTATTAAATAATATAGTTATTACAAATAAAAAATTAATTTTTTTAAAAAAAATTAATTTTTTAAAATATGAAATTATAAATCATAAATTTTTGGTTATAGAAGAAATATGATGAAAAATGAAATGAATTTTTGCTAATATTTTAAATTTTTGAACAATTTGTATTAAGTTAAATGAACAAAAAATACAAATTAATTTTAATTATATTACAGATGTTTTTAATAAAGTTAACTTAATTTTAAATATAATAAAAGAAAATAAGATTTAATTTATAACTTAATAAATTATGTATGATGTAATTATAATATGAGCGTGAAGTGCTGGTCTTACAGCATGACTTTATGCAAGTAGATATTGAATAAAAAATTTAATAATATGAGAATTATTATGATGAGCTTTAATATATGCTCATAAAGTAGAAAATTTTCCTTGATTTCAAGATATTTCATGATTTGATATTATGGATAAATTATTAAATCAAGCTAAAAATTTTTGATCAGAAATTATACAAGATAAAATTATTGATATTGTAAAATTTGATAATTATTTTTTGGTAAAAACTTCTTTTGAAAAAGAATTTCAAACAAAAACAATTTTAATTGCAACTTGAAATAAACATAAAAAATTATGAGTTTTATGAGAAAATAAATTAATTTGAAAATGAGTTTCTTATTGTGCTACTTGTGATTGAATGTTTTTTAAAAATAAAAAAGTAGCTCTTGTTTGATGATGAGATTCTGCACTTTCAGAAGCTCTATATTTATCTACAATATGTAATCAAGTATATTTAATACATAGAAGAGATACTTTTAGAGCGACAAAAAATTGGATAGATCAAGTAGAATTAAAAGAAAATATTAAAATATTAAAAAATACAAAAATACTTGAAATTAAATGAGAAGAAAACCTAGAATGAGTTATTTTAGATAATTGAGATTTATTAAAATTAGATTGAGTTTTTATAGATATATGAAATGAACCAGATACTAAAATATTTGATAAATTTAATTTACTTTTGGATGAAGATTGATATATCATTGTAGATAAAACACAAAAAACTTCTATAGATTGAATTTGGGCAGCTTGAGATATTACTACTAATTCAAATAAATTTAAACAATCTATAGTTGCAGCAGCAGAATGAGCAATAGCAATAAATAATCTTTATGAAAATTTATTAAATTAATATTAAAATATGCAAAAAATTTTAATAATAGAAGATGATAAATGAATCTTAAATTCATTAAAATTATATTTATCTCAAAGTAATTTTGAGATAAAATTATGCGATAACTGATTAGATGCTATAAGTTTTTTTAATATATTTAAGCCAGATTTAATTATATTGGATATTAATTTACCATGAAAAAATGGTATTGAAATATGTAAAGAAATAAGAGAAATAGATAATACTCCTATTATTATTCTTTCTGCTAGATGAGATGAAGAAGATAAAATATTGGCTTTGGATTTATGAGCCGATGATTATGTGTCTAAACCATTTTCCCCAAGAGAATTATTGGCACGTATTAATTCTGTATTAAAAAGATTTTTAAATGTAAGCATAGATAATGAAATAAATACAATTTCATTTAAAAATATTATCTTATTTGTAAACAATTTTTCTTGTCAGGTTTCTTGAGAATTTATAAAAACTACAAAAACAGAATTTATGATATTAAAATATATGATAGAAAACAAAAATGAAATTATATTAAGAGATAAATTAATGAAAGAGATAATAGGTTATGAAAATTATATATATGATAGGACTATAGATACTCATATAAAAAATTTAAGAAAAAAATTTTGAAATTTTATTAATATTAAAACAATAAGATGAATTTGATATAAAATTAGTTAAATAATAAAAAGTTAATAAAGTATTCAAAAAAATAATCTTTTTATTAAAAATTTAGTAAACAAATAATTTTTAAGAAAATTTATATATGAAGTTTTCACATAAATTTTTAATTGCAAATTTTTTAATTTTAGTTTTTGTTATTATTACAAATATACTTGCATTAAAATATTTTACTAATATTTATTTTAATGATTATGTATTAGATATAAAAACAAAACAAAAAAATGATATTAATGTAGATTTTGATTTATTAAGTAAAATTTTAAATACAGATATATTAGATGAAAAAACAGTAAATGAATATAAAAAAATTATAAAAGATTTATTTGCGATATCAAATTCTTTGGAAAAATTTTCTCAAAATCCAGTTGAATCAAAAACTTCTCTTGTAGAATCTTTAAAAAAAATATGAATTCCTATATCTTCTTTGGATCAAACAGTAAGTACTAATGCTGTACAATCATTTTTTTCTAATATGTTTGATTTTGTTTCATTAGATCTTAGTACTCCAGAATGAATTTTTGTTTTAAAAACATTAAAATCTATGGCATTTTTCAATTTAATTTTAATTATTATTATTTTATTTTTTTCTTACATTTGGATTTCTATAACATTTAATCCAATTAAACATGTTATTAATAATCTTTCAAATATTATTCATAAAAAAAAGTATAATATAATTTGATATAAAAAACGCGATGAATTTATGCCTCTTATAGAAATGATTAATAATTTAAATAAAAGTCTAAGTATTCAAGAAAAAATAAGAACATCTTTTTTATCTGATTTAAGCCATGAAATAAAAACACCAATTACAGCGGTTAAGTGTTATTTGGAATGAATAGAAGATTGAGTAATTAATTTTGATCAAAAAAATATAAAATTATTACATAATGAAATTAATAGACTTATTAAAATTACAAATCTTATTATGGATTATGAAAAAAATGAAAGCAAAAATTTTTGAGATATATTTATTTCTAAAATTGAATTTAACGAAATTTTAAATTTTATTATTAATGAATATTTAACTGAACTTAAAAAAACTAACCAAAAAATTATTTATAAAAATATGCAAAATAAATTTTACATAAATGCAGATAAAGATAAATTTATACAGATTTTACATAATATTTTTGCTAATTTTATTAAATACGCAGGTAAAAATACAACATTAGAAATTTTTACATTTCACAAATGAGATTATTCGTATATTAATTTTTTTGATAATTGAAAATGATCACCAAAAAATAAAATTCCATTTTTAAAAGAAAAATTTTATAAAATAGATCATTCAAGAAATAAAAAATTATGATTATGAGTTTGAATTTGATTATCTATAATAGATAGAATAATTAAAATTCATGATTGAGAATTTGATATAGATACAGATACAAACGAATGATTTAAAATAAAAATAAAAATACCAAAAATATAAATATTTTTGGTATTTTATAAACAATTTGGTGCCAATGGGCGGATTTGAACCGCCGACCACAAGGGTATGAATCTTGTGCTCTACCAACTGAGCTACATTGGCTAAAAATTAAAAAATTATTCTAAATATAATACTCAAAAACAAAATCTACTTAAATCTAAAAACTAGAATTAATTGATTATAAAATAAAAAATAAAAAGTCAAAAAAATTAACTAAAATTAATCGTAGATTTAATTGTTATTAAAATCTACGATTAATTTATTTTTTTAATTTTAATACATTCAACCCATTCATCACATACCTCATCACATGCCTCACATACCTCACATGCCTCATTGAGAGTGATCACAACAATCTGATTCTTTTTTTGGCTCATCTGAAACAACTGCTTCTGTAGTTAAAAACATTCAAGCAATACTAATTGCATTTTGTAAAGCACTTCTTGTAACTTTTTTTGGATCTACAATTCATGCTTTTATCATGTCTTTAAATTCATCATTACTAGCATCATATCAATAATTTATATCTTTATTTTTTCTTATTTCTTCTACTATTATAACTCACTCCTTACCTGCATTTTCTGAAATTTGTTTTAATGGATAAGATAATGATCTTGCTACTATGCCTGCTCAAATAGTCTCATCTTTATTTGATAATTCTAATTTTTCTAATACTTTCCCTGCTTTAATTAAAGCAACTCATCATCATGCTACAATTCATTCTTCTACAGCAGCTTTTGTAGCATTAAGAGCGTCTTCTATTCTTAATTTTTTTTCTTTCATTTCTACTTCACTAGCTGCTCAAACTTTTATTACAGCTATGCCTCAAGCAAGTTTTGCTAATCTTTCTTGTAATTTTTCTTTATCATAATCTGATTTGGTATTTTCAATTTGAACTTTAATTTCATTAATTCTTCTTTTTATTAATTCTTTATCTCAAGCTCATCATATAATAGTAGTATTATCTTTATCAGATATAACTACTTTTGCAGAACCAAGATGATCTAAGTTTGAATTTTCTAATTTATATCCAAGCTCATCTGTGATTACTGTTGCTCAAGTAAGAATTGCGATATCTTTTAACATTTCTTTTTTTCTATCTCAAAAACCAGGATTTTTAATTCATAAAATATTTAACACTCATTTTAGTTTATTTAAAATAATTCAAGCTAGTGCCTCTCAATCTATATCTTCTGCAATAATAACTAAATCTCTTTTACCTGTAGATGCTATTTGCTCTAATAAAGGAAGAATGTCTTTTAAAGAAGATATTTTTTTGTCTGTAATTAAAATTTTTGCATCACTTATTCTAGATTCCATTTTTTCTCAATCAGAAATCATGTATGGAGAAATATATCATTGATCAAATTTCATTCATTCTGTAAGCTCTACTTCTAAACCAGCAGTTTGTCATTCTTCTACAGTAATTACTCAATCTTTACCAACTTTATCCATAGCATCAGATATAATTTTACCTATTTCAGCATCTTGACCAGAAATTGTAGCTACTTGCTCTATTTCTTCTTTGGTATTAATTTTTTTAGAATTTTTCAATAATTCTTCTTCTATAAGAATACCTGCTTTTTTCATTCAATTTTTTAATTCAATTGCATTAATTCATGATCTAATTTCTCTTAATCATTCTTTAATCATAGCATAAGTAAGAAGCACTGCTGTGGTAGTACCATCTCATGCTGCATCATTTGTTTTTGATGCTGCTTCTTTGATTAATTCTGCTCACATATTTTCTATTTTATCATCAAGCTCAATTTCTTTTGCTATAGTAACACCATCGTTTGTAACCTGAGGAGCTCAATATCATTTAGAAAAAACAACATTCCTTCACTTTGGTCAAAGTGTACAAACAACAGTTTTTGCAAGTTTTTCTAATCAAGCAAGCATTTTTAATCTTGCTTCATCTCAAAATGTAATTTTTTTTGTAGACATAATATTAAAATGTTAAATTATAAAAATAATAAATTTATTCTAATTTTCATAGAATATAATCTGCTGCAACTATTTTAAATTTTTCTCAATCTAAATCAATATCATCACCACTATATTGACCACTAATAACCTTGTCTCAAACTTTTAATCAAATTTTTTGAATTTTTCAATCAACTTCTTTACCTGGTCAAACAGCTATAACTTCATAAACAAAAGGCCTTTCTTTATTGGAACTTTCTGGTATATAAATACCACTTTTTGTAATTTTTTCTGCTTCTACTCATTTTAGAAGCACTCTATCTGATAGTGGAGTAATTTTCATAGTACTAAAAATTAAGTTATAAAATAAATTAGCATTCGCATTATATACATGCTAATTTTAAAGTCAAATTTTTTTTTATATTTGTACTAGTCCATAACATATAGTGCATTTTTGAATTCAAAACAAAATAATTAATTTACCATAATTGATATTTTATATAAATGTCTATTGGAAAGGTTAAATAATTTAATGCTTTATAATTTTTTATTTTGTAATATATACACAGATTTTTGACTATAAAAAAAATTTATGGTATCATATTTTTATATTAAATAAAAATAAATATATATGGCTTATTATAAAACAAAAAATAAAATAAAATATTTAAAAGCATTATGGATATTTAATTTAATTCTTGTATTATATTATTTTTCTTCAATTTATTGAGTTTATTTTATTAAATCTTCTATATTAGAATATTCAAATATAAAATCAGATTCATTTGATTGAACAATATATCCTATTACTTATATTCCTGATTGGACAAAAGTTAATAATGTAAGTAAAAATATCTCTTTTGATGATGAAAAATTTGATATTAATAATTTTATTGAATTACCAAACTATGATTTAAAATTAATGGAAGATAGTTCATGAAAAAATAAAGATTCTATTTTGGTTAGATATACCTATCCTGTAGTATATATGTGAAGTTATAGATTAAATTATATTGAATATGATTGAAGTCATCCAGCAGTAGATATAAGAGCTCCTATATGAACACCGGTATTATCAATAGCTAATTGAGTTATAATAATAACAAAAAATGTAGATACTTGAAATTGAAAATATGTAGTTATAAGACATGATAATATTAATTGAGAAACATTTTATTCATCTTATTTGCATTTAAGTGAGATTAATGTTCAAGAATGAACAAAAATTAAACGTTGAGAATTAATTTGAAAAGTTTGAATGACTTGAATTACTACTACTCCACATTTACATTTTCAAATTGATAAAAAAGATTCTTTGTTTTATCCATATTGGCCATTTACATTTAAAGAGGCATCGGATTTATGATTAGACTTTTTTGGTGCCATTAATGTATGATTGTGAAAAGAAAAGGCTATAGCATACACTATTAATCCAATGAATTTTATTGACTCTCATTTAAATAAAAATTTAACTTTAATAAAAGATGATATTCAAATAAATAATAATGCACAAGATATTTCTTTAATTAAAGAAGATAATAAATTATTAGCATCTACAGAAGAAAATGTAAATTTAATTTTTACTAATACTTGAACAGATATTATTAACTCTGATATTAATAATAGTTCAAATAATGCAAATTTGAATTTACAAGAAAACAATAATTCTGTTTGAATAAAAAATAATCTATCTAATATAAATATTGATAATAAAAACAATGTTTGAATTGAAGAAAAAATTAATATTACAGATCAGATTTTTAAAGATATAGATTTAAATTCAAAATTTTATAAACCAACAGCATATTTATATAATGAAGGCATTGTTAAATGATATAATGATAATACTTTTAAACCAAATAATAATGTATCAAGATGAGAGGCTTTAATATTTATTTTAAAATTATACAATATCCCATTAGATTCAAAAACTAATATTAACTTTTCCGATATAAAACAAAATAACTATTTAGTTCCATTTTTAAAAAAGGCTTTGGATTTATGATTAATTTCAAAAAATAAAATCTTTAGACCAAATGATCCAATTTCTAGAGCAGAATTTATAACAATATTGATTAAAACTTCAAAAAAACCGCTTTCTAATTATAAAAACTCTTATTTTAATGATATAAAAGAAGCTGATTGGTATTATGCTTATATTAATACTTTCACAGAAATCTATATATGAAATATCTCTTGAAACAAAGCTTTTGAACCAAATAACACTTTTAATAGATGACAAATTGCACAAATTTTATATACATTTTATTTAAATAAATAAAGTTATTTATTAAAATATTTTATTAAATCAATTTCTTCCCAAGCTGAATATTTATTTACTTTTAGCCATATTTTTAGCTCTGAAGGTTGTACTACAATAGAATAAATAGTTTTAATTTGTCAATCTTCAGGAAAAGATGCTCATGAATTTGGAATAGTTTTATCAAAAATTTCCATCATTTTTTGAGGAGTAATTTTTCATTTATTTGCTTCACCAAGATTTAATAAATTTTCTCTACGAGTAACAGTATATCAAATTCACTCATTACTTTTATCAAAAAAATTAATTTTATAATCTTTCCAAGATGGATCAATAAAATCATTAGAGGCAGAAACTAAACCACTTGCCGTTCTTGGTGCAACTCTAAAAGTTGACCATTCATAAATAGTTGTATGATCAGGAAAAGACCCATTCATAATTAGTCCTACTTCTGGTAAAACTGTATTAAACCATTTATCTACTTCATTACTTGTTGTATTTCTAAAAAGACTTTCAAGTAAAATATTATTAGTATTAATACGTCCAGTAAAACTAGAAGTATCAGCGTTTTCTCAATTTTGAAGCTCCAAAAAAATACCTTTATTATTAATAGCTGTCTGATAAAATAATCCGCCCACAAAATCAATATGAGCTACGGATGCTGGATGGTTAACTGGATTCCAAATTACAATATTAAAATATTTACTAAATTGTTTTAAGGCTTCTCCTGGTAAATCTAAATTACGTCAAGTTACAGTTTTTCAATCTGTAGTATAATCTCACCATGCAGATAAACTACTACATCACAAATCCGCATAAACAATACTTACTAAATTTGCTGACATTATATATGTTTTATCTTTATCTAAACCACTTGTTTCCGACATTCAATCAAGATAATCTCTAAAAATTTGAGGAAGTTCGTTATAATTATTTTTTCAATAAATAACCAATTCTTCATATGTTATTTTTTTTTCTCAAATAAGAAAATCTATAACAGATTCTTTATAAAAATCATGTAATTCTTTTTTTAAAAGCATACCATATTGTCTACCCATTTCATGAAATGTACCATTAAGTTCAGCAATAAAAAATGAGCCTCAAGGAGTTTTATATAATTTTCATCCCTCAAAAGAATTAATCATTTGAACTTTTCATTTTTTTAAAGAATCTATAACTCAACCAACTATACTATAAAGTTTATCGTTATTAGAAAATTTTTTTAATCGATATAATTCTAATTGTGTTATAATTTTTGATCTATAATTTTCTCACTTCTTTTTTATAGATTTTTCTAATGCTACTGTAATTTTTTTTACAATACTAAGATCTTTGTCTGTTAAATCATAAGCGTTAATAATATTTATATATAAAAACAATGTACTTACTATAATTGATAAAATAATTTTTTTCGTAAAATAAAAAAATTAAAAAATAATATACACTAAAAAAAACAAATTGATTCCTACAATTTAATTGTAGGATAGGCTATATTCTATTTTAATGATTTTTTTAAAAATAAAAAACAAAACCAAGTCTGATCTAATATAATATTAGATTTTTTTAAATATTTGTCAAAAAATTTGCATTATATAAATAAATAAACTATAATTAATATATATAATAAAAACAAAAAATGGAACAAAAAATATTAAATAATGCATTAAGATATGTTTTAGATTTACTTGAACAAGTAAATTATTATCCTTATCATAATATTAATCATACTTTGGAAGTATATGGTAGATGTTCTTATTTGTGTGATAAAGAATTTGTATATTTACAAGATAAAACAGATATTCTTTTGGCAGCATTATTTCATGATACTTGATTTACAAAACAATATAATAAAAATGAAGAAATTTGAGCAATCATAGCAAGACAATATTTAAAAAATATTTGATTTGAAGAATTTAGAATAAAAAATATAGAAAATATGATAATGGCAACTATAGTTTTTAACGAGCCAAAAAATAAACTAGAACAAATTATACAAGATGCAGATTTTGATAATTTATGAAGAGAAGATTGTATAGTAAAAACAATGAGTTTAAAAAAAGAATTACTAATTGCATCTAATACAAAAATTGCATTAAAAGATTGGCTTATGACAAGTTATAATTTATTAAGAATACATACTTATAATACAAAAACAGCAAAAGACGATAGAGACGAAGGAAAGTTAATAAATATAAAAATTTTTGAAAAAAAATTAAATTTATCTTAAAAAGATATCTGAAAGATTTATGTCTATAAAACAATAATCTTTTTTATTAAATTTGCTCAAAAAATGATTGAGAACATAAAATAAACTCAAGTCTAAAAACAAATTGATCAACGTTCGCGTAGAGCGGGAACTAATTTATTTTAATGGTTTTTTAAAAAATAAAAAACTTAAAAAAACCAAATTTAATCTAGTATAAATGAAATTTTTGATAAGAAATTTACCTAAAAAAATCTTTATTTTTTATTACGAAAAAATTTTAAGATAATCCTTAAATTGGTAAACTCATATTTTTTTTATTATTTCATTTATTTCAAATAATATTTTTATATTCTTCTAAATCAGAGTCTTGATTTAATTGATTATTTTCAACAAATAATTTATGTAATAATTCTTCTTTATTTTCTTTATAACTTAAAACTCATCAAAATATAATAAAAATTGCTCATATTAATTCAAAAACTATACCATTTCAAATTGTTATATTTTGAAAAAATAAAGTAAATCATCTAATTGCATTAAATATAACTAATGTTAATAAAAAAATTATAATACCAAAAAATATAATTATAGTATAATCATAAAATATGATATTAATTTTTGATTTGATTTTTTCTTTATTAATATTAGACAATAATAAAAAACTTAATATTAAAATCATTATAATTACAATATATCAAATATATCAAACATTTAAACTAAATGCATTATTTTTAATAACTGTATTAAATTCTAAAGTAAACCAATTTAAAAAAAAAAAAATAGAAAAA
>CAYUQQ010000001.1:24589-42635 GCA_964446905.1 uncultured Candidatus Peribacteria bacterium | reverse complement strand
ATATTATAAAATAATATAATTTTTTAAAAAAGATTATGTTATTTTATAAAAAAATTCATTAAAACTGTTTATTTATAAAAACAAATTTACAAAAACAAACTAAAACAAAATAAGTCAAAAAAAAAAGGAGGTTATTATGATGTCATTATTTATGAAATATGTTTTATGGTATATTCCACAAAACATACAAAACGGAGACTTAGATGAGTTAAGAAAGGCTAGACAATTTATAGTATTCTCTCAAATAGCGCCAGCCTTTTTTATACCAAATGTAATAAAATGGTACAAAATAGGCTCTTCGGAACTAGCTATAAGCATGTTTGTTGTAATGATACTTATGGCATGCGTACCTTTTTTATTAAGACTAGGTTCGCCAGCATTGATGGTAAACTTAGGATTAACATTATTGGTATGGCATTTCACATTTCTGCCTTTTTTAACTGGAGGAATGTTTTCTTCGGCATTAGCATGGTCTTTGGTATTGCCATGCTTTGCATCCACATTTGTTGGTATGAGATCGTTTATTTTTTGGGCGATTATTATGTTTATCCAATTAATTTTTTTTATAATTATTGGGAAACTAGGTATATTATTACCAACAATTAACTTTAACGAACAGCAAATATTTAGTAACCAAGTAAGTAATTTGCTTGGACCGATGCTTGCCCTTATTATTACTTTATATTTTAATAACAAAGGGCTTCAAATATCGTTGGAAACACAAAACGCTGTTATAGAAGAAAATAAAAAAGTGGCCGAAGAAGCTAACGAGGCCAAAAAAAGAGCTGAACAAATAGGAAGTTCTTTACAAAAAACGTTTAAAAACGTTAATGAAAGTACTTCTATACTTTCTGAAACAACAAGAGAAATGACAGAAGAGGTAAAAAAAACAGCTTCTATGTCAAAAGAAGCAACAGAGTTAATGAAGACATCAGAAACCACTCTTTCTGATGGAGTTAAATTAATGGAAGAACTTTTAAAAGCAACGGAAGCTATAAGTAAAAGTTCTCAAGAAACAAAAAATATTATTAAAAACATTGACGAAATTGCTTTTCAAACCAACCTTTTAGCACTCAATGCAGCAGTAGAGGCAGCAAGAGCTGGAGAAGTTGGGGCAGGATTTGCTGTGGTGGCTGATGAGGTAAGAAATTTAGCCAAAAAATCAGCTGAGGCAGCAAAAAATACAGAAACATTGATTGGAAAAACGTTTCAAATGATACAAAAAGTAAAAATCTTAACAAATGAAACAAATGATAAGTTTGTTCAATCACAAGAACAAACACAAAAAACAGGAGTTCTGGTACAAGATATTACTGAAATATCCCAAATACAAGTGGAAAAAGTAATTGAAGTTGAAGATGAGTTATCAAAACTCAAAAAAATAGTAGAAACAAAAAAAGAATAAGTAGAAAGTTATTAAAAATAATTTTTCTATTGTTTTAAAAAAAACCAAAAGACGTAAAAACTTTGTTTTTGCGTCTTTTTTAATAAAACAAACTTAAGATAAAATTGATTATTTTTTTTAAAAAATATAATAAATTTAATTTATTTTTTTAATTTATTATTATGACTCAACCAAATATTGCTATTAAAGGTAAAAATAATTATACTAATTCTGATTATTTTATTGATTCACCAAGTATAGACAAAAATTCATTTGAAAAATATAGAAAAATTATTGAAAAATTAATACGCGAATCCTATGTGTTTAGAAATTTTAGTGCAGACATTATAATTGATAATATGGTTAAATGAAATATTTTAATTTCAAAACATCCTAAATGATCTTGTGTTATTGAAGAAGGTAGTATTAATTGTGAATTATTTTTTGTATTACTTACATGAAAATTATGAATTTATAAAAATAATGAACAAATAGCTACTATTGAAAAAGTCTCTGTAATTTGAGAAATTTGATTTATAAATCCAGATTTTTGACGAGTTGCTACAGTAAAAACTTTGGAAGATAGTTCTACAATGTTATTGTCTCAAGAATTTATTAATAATTTACCACGTGAAAATCAAACTCAATTTTACAAAAATTTATGTATTGATATGTCACAAAAAATAATGAAAGTTAATGATGCTTTATATAATAAATATTGATGAGGATGTCACAAAAAACAGGCTGAAATTAAAGAAATTGTTAATGTTATATAAAATTTAATTTTAAGTAAAATTTTTTAAAAAGTCTAAATCATTTTTCCAAAATTCTGTATTTACTTTAATTTTATGAATAGTTATAATTATAAAATTTTTACTTTTATCAAATTCTAAAAAACTTCTAATTTTTTCTACAGTAGTATTTTTATCAAATTCAAAAATATAATTATTTAATACTTTTTTTAAATTAATAACTCAATATTGTGATAAAATTAATCTAATTTTTAAAATTAAAAATAAATTATCAAGTTCTTTTGGAACTTTATCATTTCATTCTATAAATGTTTTATAACTAAAATCAAGATCTTCTATTGTTTCTATAGACTCAATATTTCTAAAAAAATTTAATTTATCAATTTCGTTTTGAAAAAAATCATCCGAAATATAATAAGAAATATCAAGCTCTATTTTACAATCAATTTTTTTAGAAATATCTCAATCTTTAAGTTCTTTTATTTTTTCTTCCAAAAGCTCCAAATATAAACTTAATCAAATTTGTGAAGATTTTCATGATTGTTTTATTCATAAAATATCTCAAGCTCATCTAATTTGCAAATCTCTTAAAGCAATTTCAAAACCTGCTCATAAATGAGAATTTGTTGCTATTGTTATTAATCTTTTTTTTTCATCATCATGTAAATCTTTTTTATAAAGCAAATAACAAAATCATTCTTTATCTTTTCTTCATATTCTTCATCTAAGTTGATGTAATTGAGATAATCAAAAATTATTTGCTTCATCTATAATTATAGTATTTGCATTTAAAAAATTAACTCAATTTTCAATAACAGTTGTTGTTAATAATATATTATATTTTTGATTTTTAAAATCTATAATATTACTTTCTAATTCCAATCAGCTCATTTTACTAAAAGTAGAAATAATTTTCGCTTTTATTCAAATTAAATTTTGTAAATATTTTTGAATAGAATTAAGTGAAGAAATTTTATTATGCAAATAAATTACTTGACCAGATCTATCAAATTCTTTTAAAATAGCCTTTTTTATAATATCATCATCATATTTTAATATAAATGTTTTTATTGGCTTTTTACTTGGAGGAGGAGATGAAATAATAGAAATATCTTTTACTCAACTAAGAGCAAAATTTAAACTTCTTGGAATTGGTGTTGCAGAAAGACTTAAAACATCAATATTTACTTTTGTTTTATTTATAAGTTCTTTATCCAAAACTCAAAATTTATGTTCTTCATCTATAATTAATAATCATAAATTATAAAATTTAATTTTTTTAGATAATAATTTATGTGTTCATATAATACAATTTATTTCTCAATTTTTTAATTTATTTAAAATCTTTATTTCTTCTTTTTGTGTTGTAAGTCTAGTTAAAATATCTATTTTTAATCAAAAATTATTAAATCTATTTTTTAAAGAATCATAATGATCATATGCTAAAGTTATTAAAGGAGAAATAAAAATAGATTGTTTTTGATTTAAAAAAGCTCTATATACAGCATTGCATGCAACTTCTGTTTTACCAAATCAAACATCTCAAGTCAAAAGTCTATCCATAGGCTTTTGTTTTGACATATCTTCCAAAACTTCAAAAATACATTGTTCTTGATCTTGTGTATATTTATATTTAAATGCATTACGAAAAATGTTTTCTTTTTGTTTATATTCCAAAAAAGAAAATCCTGTTGAAATTGTTTTTTTTGCATAAATTTGAAGTAAATCTTCTGCTATTTTTTTAATTTCTTCTTCGGTATTTTTTAAAACACTATCCCATTCTTTTGTATTTAAATTGGTTAATTTTGGATTTTCTAATCATATATACTTACTTACTCTGTAAAGTTCTTGTATTGGTACAAATAATTTATCATTATCTTTATACTCTATTTCTATATATTCTCTTTTAATTTCATTAAATTCTTTTGTTAAAACTTGTTTAAATATTCAAACTCAATGATTTTTATGAACAACAAAATCTCATTGTTTAATATGTAATAATAAATTTATATTTTTTGAAACCGGTTTTTTATGTCTTTGTTTTATAAAAATATTTTCTAATATATCATCACAAATAAAAAATTTGTCTTTATAAAAAAAACTTTGTAAATTAATTTTATAAATTTCATAAATATCTTTAACAAAAAAATTGTGATGATTTAAAAATTTTTTTATTGTTTGAATATTTTTGGTATAAATATTAATTTTATTAGATTTTATTTTTAATAAATTTTTTAGATCTTCTAAATTGTTTATTGATAATTCTTTTATATTTAAATCCAGTTCTCAATTATTTTGATTTATATAAGAAAAATTTATATAAGAATTTGTATTTTTTGTAATATCATTTATTTGTGGAAAAAAATCTAATCAAATAAAAAAAATAATACAATTTTTTATGTTTTGTAATATAAAACTATTATTATTTTTTAAAGAATTAAATTTATCTTTATTTGAAAACAAAATTAAATTATCAACATTGTTTATATTTTTTCAATTAATTTCTATAATTTTATCGACAGAACTTCAAAAAACGCTAATTTTATAAATTTTTTCAGAAAAAAATGGTCTTATATTTAATAAATCTCATTCTAAATTATAAGCACCCTCTTTTGATAAAAATAAAGAATGAGAATATCAAAAGTTTATAAGATCATTTATAAGATCATTTATAATAATTTTTTGATTTAAATTAATTTTAATAATATTTTTTTGTAATTCAAAATCACTTAAATTTTTCCACTCAAATATCTCTTTTGTTGTAATAAATATACCTTCGGTAGAAAAATTAAAAAACAAAAAAATATTAAAATTATTAATATATATTACTTTTTCTTTAAAAAGAAAATTATATATTTTTATAAAATCTAAAACATCTTTTTCTGTATCAAATATTAATAATTTTTTTTGTTCACAAAAATTAAAATTAATTAAAAAGGCTCTTGAAAATATATTTCAAGAATTAATATATGTTTTATTTAAAGAAAGTTTTATCATTTATTTTGAGTTATTCTTAATTAGATTTAGCTTCTATTAATACAATTTTTCTTACAAAATAAACTAATTATCACTAACATATAAATATTAATTAGCTTTATTTAAATATGATATAAATTTTTTTAATTCTTGCATGGTATAAGATTTTTTATTATTTATAATATTTTTTATTCTTCACGCACAAATTATTTCTCATCAAAAATCTCATCAATCTGGTCATAAATCAATAATATAGTCTGCATTTATTATTACATTTAAATTATGTTCTATAACCAAAACTGTATTTCATTTTTCAACCAAAGAATCCAAAATATTTAATAATTTTTGTATATCACTAAAATGTAGTCCTGTTGTTGGTTCGTCTAAAATATATATTGTTTTTGTTGTAGATCTTTTTGCTAATTCTGTTGCTAATTTAATTCTTTGAGATTCTCATCATGATAAAGTGGGTGCTGGTTGTCACAATTTAATATAACCTAATCAAACTTTGTTTAAAATATCTAATATTTTAAATATTTTTGGATATGCTTTAAAAAAATCTGTAGCCTCTTCTACGCTTAAAGATAAAATATCGGCTATATTTTTTCATTTATATTTAATTTCTAATGTTTCTTTATTATATCTTGTTCAAAAACATTTTTCACACTCAACATACATGTTTGGTAGAAAATACATTTCTATTTTTTTAAATCAACTACCTTCACAAATTTCACACCTTCATCATTTTGTATTAAAACTAAAATGTCATTGATTATATCATCTTTTTTTAGCATCTTGAGAATTTGCAAAAACTTCTCTAATATAAGTAAAAACTCATGTATATGTAGCAATGTTTGAATGTGGAGTTTTTCATATTGGTGATTGATTAATAATAATAGCTTTATCTAAATTTTGAACTCATAAAATTTCTTTATGTTTTCATATTGAATCAATATTATTAATTCAAAAATGTTTTAATAAATATCTTGATAAAATATTTAAAATAAGACTTGATTTACCCGATCAACTTACTCAAGTAATTACTGTAAATACGCCCAAAGGAATTTTAACTGAAATATTCTTTAAATTATTTTCTCAAGCATTTATTATTTCTAAATAATTTTTTATTGGTCTTTCTTTTTTTTCTAAAAAAACCTTTTTTTTATTTGATAAATATTGTCCTGTTTCTGTAAAATTATTTTTAATCATTTCTGTAACTGTTCATTTAAAAATAACTTCTCATCAATAAATTCAAGCCTTTGGACCTATATCTATAATATAATCTGATTCTTTCATTATTTCTTCATCATGTTCAACTACTATTACTGTATTTCAAATATTTACTAGCTCTTTTAAATTATTAATTAATTTTTTATTATCTTTTGAATGTAATCAAATTGATGGCTCATCTAAAACATAAATAATACCCTCTAATTTGGTTCAAATTTGTGTTGCTAACCTTATTCTTTGATGTTCTCATCAAGAAAGAGTATTAGCATTACGAGATATTTTAATATATCAAACTCAAACATTACTTAAAAATTGTAGTCTTTCTATAATATTTTTTAAAACATTTTCTGATATTTCTTTTTGTTGCGGACTTAATTTTAAATTTTTAAAAAAAATCAAAGAATCTTCTATACTTAAATTTGAAAGTTCTCAAATATTTTTTCATCAAACAAAAATATTTAAAAATTCATTTTTTAATCTTAATCAAAGACATTTTTCACAAATACTACTTTTAATATATTGTGAAAGTTTTTTTAAATATTGTTCATTTAATTTATCTGATTCTTTATATTTACGTTCTAAGTTTGGTATTATTCATTCATATCTAACTTTTAAATACTTTTTTTGTCAGTCTTCAAAAGTATATTCAATATCAAAAATCTCTCAAGATCAATATAAAATTAAATTTTTTTCTTGTTGAGTTAGGTTTTGATATTTTTTATTAAAATTAATTTTATGTTTTTCACATGCTGCTTTTAAAATTTGAGTATAATAAGAACTTCAGTTCCATGGTAAAATAGCTCATTCTGCTAAACTTAATTTAAAATTAATTAAATTTTCTTCCAAAAAAACCATTTTATATCATAATCAATGACAATTATCACAAGCTCAAAAATGAGAATTGAAAGAAAAATTAGAAATAGTTAATTCTTTAATATTATAAAAACATTTTGGACACGTTGCGTTTTGTGTAAATGTTTGAAATTTTAATAAATCTTCATTATATATAATAAGTTTTCATTCTCCTTTTTTATAAGCCAAAGATAAAGAATCTTTGATTTTTTGTATTTGTTCATTTATATATTTTTTTTCAGATAAAAATCTATCTACAACAATATATATTTTATCTATTTTTTGAATTTTATATTTAATATCATCTCATATAGAATATATATTATTATTAATAATAAATCTTATAAATCATAAACTTAAAACTTTATTTTTTAACTCATTTATATCTTTTATGTCTTCTAATTGAAATAAAATATATATTTTATTTCAATCTTTTAATTTAAAAATATAATCCAAAACATCTTGTATTGCATGTTTTTGTAATATTATATCTTTATGATTTGGACATTTTTGCTCTCAAATACTTACATATAATAATCTATAAAAATCGTAAATTTCTGTTATTGTTCATACTGTTGATCTTGGGTTTGATGTTGTTGTTTTTTGATTAATACTTATTGTTGGAGATAATCATTTTATTTCATCTACTTTAGTATCATTATTTATATCAGAAATTACCATTCTTGCATAAGTAGATAAACTTTCTAAATATTTTTTTTGTCATTCTGCATAAATTGTATCAAAAGCTAAACTTGATTTACCAGATCAACTCACACCAGTAATAACTATTAATTTATTTTTTGGAATATTAATAGAAATATTTTTTAAATTATGAGTTTTTGCTCAATAAATCTCAATAAAATTTGACATATTTAACTTTAAATTAAACAAAAAGTAATTTTATTATTTTATTAAACAAAAATAAAAAAGCAAATTAAAAAGGTTTTGTTTTAAAATTTATACTCAAGGAAAATTATTTAATAATTTTAACCTAAATTAAATTAATTAAAGGTTATTGTATGGAATATTGATTAATTTGTTTTAAAAGATTATAAATTTAGAAAAATTAATTTTATTTTAGGTATAATTTGATTTAATTTAAAAAATTTTTTGAATTAAAAAAACCAAAATAAATTCTTATTAAATATATAAATATTTACTTTCCTGTTGATAAAAATAATCAATATACATTTTTTACTCAATTTTTTTTAAGAATTTTAGCTATTTCATTAGCCGTTGTTCATGTAGATATAACATCATCTATTAAAATTATAGTTTTTCATAAAATATTTTTTTTATATTTTTCTTTTAAATAAAAAACATTATTTAAATTTATTAATCTTTCTTTTTTTATTAATTGAGATTGTGATTTTGTAAATTTATTTTTTCATAAAATTTTAAAAAAGGGTATATTAAGAATATTTTTTAATTTTTCACATAAAACATAAGTATGATTATATCATTTTTTAAAAAAATCTAAAAAAAATTGTGGTGTTCAAATAATTATTGTATTTTTGTTATTTATTTTATTTTTCAAATACTTATTAAAAAGTTTTACTAAAAAAGGAATAAATATTATACTTAAAGATTTTTGATATTTATATTTAAATTTTTTTAAATCATTTTTTAATTTATCATCATAACTTAGTGCTATAAATATTCCATCAAGACAAAAATCTTGTTTATTTTGTTTATAATAATCAGTTTTATTTATATAAATTTCTGTAAAAACAAAATTTTTGCTATTTTGTTTTAAAAAAATATTATTTAATATTTCTAAAATTTTTTTTAACATTTATGTTTTATATTGTTTATTTTTTTTAAATCATAAAAAACTTCAAAATAATAATAATCATTGTAATAATATTATTATTGATATATCTAAAACAGAATAATCACTAATTTTTATAAAAAATAATAATATTCAAACAATACTTATAAAAATTCAAATATAATGAAAAAAATAAATATCATAATAATATTTAAACTTTATTAAAAATGTATAAATAATAAATATAAATGGCAATAAGTATATAAATAATAAATGATAGATAAAATTTTCTATATAAAAATAAATTCATATTTTATAATAAAAAATTGTTATAATAAAAAAACTTAATACTAAAGAAAAATAATTTTGAAACTTATAATATATAATATAATTAAAAATTAATCCTACTATATATAAAACAATTAAATTTAAAAAATATTCCTTATAAATAAAAATATAAATAAAACTGATTATTAAAATAAAATAATTTATAATAACTCATATATATTTTGAAACAATTAAAAAATTTTTTAATTGTTCAATTTTTGGTAAAAATTGAAAATATATAACAGATAAAGATAATCATAAATAAGTAAACATTAAAAATTTATCTATTAAAAACAAAAAAGATATATAAAAATATAAAAATATAAAAATATAAAATAAAAGTAATCAATATAAAATATTTTTATACTCTAAATTATATTGTGAATCATATAATATTATTAATATTAATCATATTATAATTAATATACTATTAGTAATAAAAGAAAAATTAAATATATTTAAATTTGGATAAAAAATATAATACAAAAATACAATTAAATAAAAAACAGATAAAGCAATTATATTAAATCTAAAAATTAAAAAAATTGTATTATTTCATTTTTTTAAATTAAAAATAAATAAACTAAAAATTAATATTAAAAATATAAATATAAAAATATAAAAAAGATTATTTTTTCAAAAACTAAAAGAAATTCAATATAAAGAAATATAAATTAAAAAAAATGATAAAAAATAAGTTGATTTTTGTAAATAAAATAAAAAATTTTTTATTTTATTTTTATCAACAAAAATAATTTTATTTGTATTTTTTTTATTTAAAATAAAAGGATTAAAAGTTATAAAAAAAATTATTCATATTATTATAAATATAATACTCTCAACCAAACTTCATAAAATAAAAAAAGCTCCACTAAAAAATAAACTTATTATTAAAAATATAATATACATTAAAAATTAATAGTTAAATAAATAAAAAATATAATATATAAAATAATTCAAATAAAAATTAATGTTAAATTTTTAAAATGTTTTAATAATAAACCCAAGAAAGAAATTAATACAATTATATTAATAACAAAATAATTAATCTTAATTGTTGTAAAAATATTTATATAAATAAAAAATAAAGAATAAATAAATATTATATATATAAATATATCTCATAAATATTGTAATAAAAATATTATAATATTTTTATAATAATCAAATCATTTTATGATTTTAGTATAAGAAAATTTATTATTTTTTAATCTATTTTTAATTAATTGGATATTTTGTATAATTAATTTTTTTTTAATTTTTAATTTAATTAATTCTGTTTTTTTAAAAAGAATTGTATATTTTAAAATTTTATAATTTATTTCTTTTAATTTTTGTTTATATATATTTAATTCTCTTAATATTTTATAATAAACAAATTGATTTATTTCCTTTCTACTATTTTCTCAATCTTTTGAAAAATAAAAAATATCTTTTAATAAAATTTTTAATTTACTTAAAATATTATCTTCATCCAAAAAAATCTGTTTATTTGATCAAATTTTTTTTAACAAAAGATTTGTTTCTTTAAGTATTTCCTTTTTAGATGTTAATATATTTTTAGAAATTAAATCCAATTGTAATTCTCATATTTTCAATAAAGCTGATTCTCAAACTATTTTTAATTTATTAATATTTGTAATATTTTTAATTTGTTTTAATGTATTATATAAATAATCTAATTTACTTGCTTTTTCGGGTCAAATTTGTTTATTAAAATTATTTAAAATATATTCTATTTTAAACAATACCTCATCTATTAAATTATAATAATAATCTAATTCATTTTTTAAAAAATTAGGTAATTCTATATTTTTATTTTCTAAAACATTTTCTTCTTTTTTTTCTAATCATTTCTTTTCGGAATATATTTTATAAGCTTCTTTAACTTTTCATGTACTAATAATTTTATCTTTTTCTAAAATATTTTTATTATCATATATATATATTATATTATATTTAAATTCATCTATTAATCTAATATATGCCTTTAATATATTATCAGATTTTATTTCTCATGTTTTAATTTTTCAATCAAAAAAAGCATCAAAATAAAATAATCAAGTATTATCAATTAAAGTATCATCTATTTCTTTTATTTCAATAATTGAATATTTTTGTTCATGTAAATAAGTTTTAACTTCGTTTATAGAATTATATTTTAAAACTAATTCTATTTTTTGATTATTTTTATTACATATAACATAAAAATTTTTCATTTTGTTTTGTATAGATATTATATATATTATTTAATATTATATATATATTATTAGTATTACAAAATAATTATAAATAAATTTTAAAATAAAATAGATTTTAAAATTAAAAAATTTTTTACAATATAAAAAAATATACTTAATATTTAAAGAATAACAAATATATTTATATAGTTATTAACAAAATTTAAACAGTTAAATAAAAATTAATTAACTTGTTTTTTAAAATTAAAAATTATAATGTAAAAATGTTTAATAAAAAAAATATTTTTTTAACATCTTATTTAAATTAATGATAAACAATAATATAAAAAAAATTATAATTATATTTTTAATAATTTTATCTTTTTTGTTCTGATATTTTATTTGAAAATGAGCTTATATTAATAATTTAATTAAAAATAATAATAAAATAATTTTACAACAAACAAATTGAAATACACTATCTAATGTAATTAAAAATATAATACAACCAAATATTAATTTATCTTTATTTTATGAGGTATATAAAATAACATCAGAAAATTTTTATTCTTTTAATGATATATCAAAAGAAAATATAGTATATTGAATTATAAAATGATTTATTGATTCATTAGATGATAAATATAATGAATTTTTTAATCCTGATGAAGCTAAAAAATTTAATGAAATTTTAGAATGAGATTTTGAGTGAATATGAGCAGTAATTAAAAAACATGATTTATGAGTTGTTATAGATTCTTTTATAGCATGATCACCAGCAAAAGAATCTTGAATTTTAGTTTGAGACATTATTATTAAAGCAAATAATATTGAATTACAAGACTTAACCTTAACAGAAAGTGTTTCTAAAATTAGATGAAAATCTTGAACTAGTGTAAAATTAGAAATTATTAGAGCATGAGAAAAAGAAATTTTAATTAAAGATATAATTCGTAAAAAAATTACAATACCATCTATAGATTCAAAGATTTTAGAAAATAATATTTGATATATTATTCTTTCTATTTTTTGAGAAAAAAGTTCAGAGGAATTTAATAAAACATTAAAGGATTTATTAAATAAAAATATTAAATGATTAATTTTGGATTTAAGAGATAATTGATGATGATATTTAGAAACAGCAAACCTAATTCTTTCTAATTTTATAGAAAAAGACAAACTTTTGGTTAGTACAAAAAATAAAAATCCACTTTTACAAAAATCTTATTTTTCTAGTTGAAATAAAGATTTTAAAATACCTTTAATAATCATAATTAATGAAAACTCAGCATCCGCTTCAGAAATAGTTGCATGAGCAATAAAAGATTATTGATTATGAATTATTGTTTGAGAAAAATCATATTGAAAATGATCTGTACAAAATGCTTTTATATTATCTGATGGTAGTGAATTAAAAATTACTACAGCAAAATGGTATACTCCAAATAATCATTGAATAGACAAAGAATGAATAAAGCCAGATATAGTTATTAGTTTAAAAAAAGAAGATTATGAAAAACAATATGATAGACAATTAAAGGAATCTGAAAATATAATAAAAAAATATATAGAATTAAATAGTATAATAAAAACAGTAGATTTTTATAATCAACAAAAAAATAATACAAAAACAGAACAAATAAATAATATTATTAATTCAGGATCTATTAATTAATTTTAAATATATGTATAATTTAAATAATTTAAAAAAAATAGATTTAAAAATATATAATTCTATTCAAAAAGAATTAAAAAGACAAGAAGAATGAATAGAGCTCATTGCTTCAGAAAATTATGTTTCCAAAGCTGTTTTAGAGGCTTTAGGTTCTATTTTAACAAATAAATATAGTGAAGGATATGTTAATAAAAGATATTATTGAGGTTGTCAATATATTGATGAAGTAGAAAAATTAGCAATAGAAAGAGCTAAAAAATTATTTTGAGCAGAACATGTAAATATACAACCGTTATCATGAGCTCCAGCAAATATTGCTGTTTATTTTGCATTATTACAGCCATGAGATACTGTTTTATGAATGGATTTATCACATTGATGACATTTATCACATTGACATCCAGTAACATATATGACAAAAATTTTTAATTTTATTAGATATAAAACAAATAATAATTGATTAATTGATTTAGATAATTTAAGAGAAATAGCAATAAAAAATAAACCAAAATTAATTTTGGTTTGATATAGTGCATATTCTAGAGAAATTAATTATAAAGCAATAAAAAAGATTGCAGATGAAGTTTGAGCATATACCATGGCAGATATTGCACATATTGCGTGACTCATTGCAGCATGAGAAATGTATAATCCAGTACCAATTTTTGATGTTGTTACTACTACGACACATAAGACATTAAGATGACCAAGATGATGAATGATAATGTGTAAAGAAAAATTTGCACAAGCTATAGATAAATCAGTTTTTCCTTGATTTCAATGAGGTCCTCATGAAAACAATATTGCAGCAAAAGCAGTTGCCTTTAAAGAAGCACTAAAACCTTCTTTTAAAAAATATTGTCAACAAATAAAGAAAAATGCAAAAACATTAGAAGAAGAATTTAAAAAACTAAATTATAAAATATGTTTTTGAGGCACAGATAATCATTTGGTATTAATAGATGTTACTACAAAATGAGTTTCTTGAAAAGAAGTACAAATTCTTTTGGACAAAGTAGGTATTACTGTAAATAAAAATATGATTCCAGATGATCCAAGATCTCCCATGGATCCATCATGAATTCGTATATGAACACCAGCAATGACAACAAGGTGATTTAAAGAAAAAGAATTTAAACAAATAGTTTATTGGATAAATGAGGTTATAATAAATAAAAACAATCTAAAAAATTTAATTAAAATAAAAAAAGAGGTTTTATTATTATGTAAGAAATTCCCAATTTATAAATAATCTTAATTTTTTGTAAAATAAAGTTTACTAAATTTTTTAACTAATTTTTTGTAAATAATTTTATTATCTAACAAATCTTTCGAATTATTAATGAAATATTTTACTTTTTTATATAACCATTGACATAATTTTTTATTAAAAACAATATAACAGTAATAATCTATATTATCATAAAAATCAGCAGCCTTTATTATTAAAACATCTTTTCATTCTTTATAACAATTTTTAAAATTTGTTTTATACCTAATTGTTTTATCTTTAATAATTTCATCAAAAATATTTGCTTTAACTAATTTTACTATATTACCACCAAATAAGGTTTTAATTTCTTTAATTTTACATTAGCATCTTCTATTACATCATGAAGAATTCCTGCAATAACAATATTTTTATTATATTTTAAATTATAAAAACAAAGTCAAACTCTAATGCTATAGAAAACTACAGGTTTCGGATTTTTACAAAATTTTTGAATTGAAGAAACTAAAAACATATAGATTCTTCAATTTGTTTTTCATGTTTAAAATAATTTACCATATTTTTAAAAAATTTTTGGAGATTTGGTATTAATATAATTTTTTAAAGATTTTTCTAAAATATTTGCTACTTCAAAAATTTTTGCTTCTCATAAAGTTGGTCATAAAATCTGTAATCAAACAGGTAAATCTATATTTTCTCAGTCTTCAGGTTTTGCATATCAAATAGGTAAAGATAATCATGGTAATCATGCCAAGCTTCAATTTACAGTAAAAATATCAGATAAATACATCTTTAAAGGATCTTCTACTTTTTCTCAAATTTTCCAAGCCACACTAGGAGATGTAGGTGTAATTATTAAATCAACTTTTTTAAAAGCTTCAGTAAAATCTTTTTTTATCAATTCTCTAACCAAAGATGCTTTTTTGTAATATGCATCATAAAAACCAGAACTTAATACAAAAGATCAAAGCATAATTCTTCTTTGTGCCTCTTTACCAAAACCTCACGCTCTATTAATTTTATATAATTCATTTATAGATTTTCATTCATCATTAGCAAATCAATACCTAATTCAATCATATCTTGCTAAATTAGTAGAAACTTCAGCTGGCATTACAATATAATAAACAGCAAGTCAATATTCTGTATTTGGTAAACTAATTTCTATTAATTCTGCTCAAAGTTCTCAAAGTTTTTTTAATGCCTTTTGAATTTCAGTATTTACTTGTTTATCTATTCATTCTTTAAAATATTCTTTTGGAATTCAAATTTTTATTCATTTTAAATTTTCTTTATCCCAAATTTTTGGATCTAATTTAGAATTTAAATTAATACTTGTAGAATCAAGAGGATCATATCAAGATGTTATTTCATATAAAAATCAAGCATCTTCAACTGTTTTTGTAAAAGTACCAGGAGTATCAAGGCTTGATGCCATTGCTATTATTCACCATCTAGAATTTCTACCATAAGTTGGTTTAAATCAGACTATTCCACACATTGATGCAGGTTGTCGGATACTTCATCCTGTATCTGTTCATAAAGCAGCAGGGACCATTCAAGAAGCCACAGCAGCAGCACTTCAAGAACTAGATCATCAAGGAATACGAGTTATATCCCATGGATTTTTTGTAATTCTAAAAGCAGAATTTTCTCAACTTCATCACATAGCATATTCATCTAAATTTGTTTTACCAATACTATAAAATCAAGCGTTTTTTAAATTTTTTATAACAGTAGAATCATAAGGTGGAATAAAATTAGCAAGCATTTTTGAAGAAGCTGTTGTTTGAATTCATTTTTCACAAAAAACATCTTTTACTCAAATAGGAACTCAAGCAAGAGGTAAATTAATATTTTGTTCTAGAAAATTTTGATTTATGTAGTTAAATGCTTCTATATTTGGGTCTAAATTTGTTATTCTGTCTAAAAAATAAATAAAAACCTCTTTTTGTGAAATTTTTTTTGATTTTATGTTTCAAATAATTTCTTTTAAAGATAATTTATGTAGCTCCATAAAATTTGTTTAATTAATAAAAAATAAACATTTCTATATCTAAATAAAACTAATTAATACTTATATTTAACTTGAACTAATCTGTTTTAAGATAAAAATAAAATTATATTAGCGGAAATTAAATTTGATTAGGTATAAAAATTAAATTTATTATATAAAAAATTATAAAAATAAAAATTAATTTTAAGAAAAAACTATATTATTTAAGATAAATTATTTTAGAAAATTATAAAATCTAAGGAAATAATTATTTAAAAATATTTTTTAAATTAACAAAAGTCTACAAACCAAATTTATTTGAGTATGTTTGTTTAAATTAAATATTAAATTTATTGAAATATATTAAATAAAAATTCATAAGCTCATAAATCAAACATTTTTCATTGTGGTCTAGAAATTTTAAGTATATCAATATTTGGAGCTTCTAAACTTATTCAAACATCAATTGCAGGACTATTTTGTTTTAGTTGTAAATCAAGTTTTTGATAATCTTTAAACACATTAACAGGATTAAATTGGCCAGAAAGATTATGGTCCACAATTACATTATCATTATTATTAGACAATATTTGTCTTGTTATATTATTTCTTATAATACAGTTTTTTCAGTGTGTACCATTTTTTGCTGGAATTACTGAAATCCATGAGTTTCTATAATTTCTCTCTCAGAATCGATAAGGATTAAATACTGTATTATTAATAATTTTTGTATTTACTGCTCACATTAAAGTAATTCCATGCCAATGATCCACCATAATTACATTATTTTCTATAAGCGAATCCACTATACTATTATCAAAAACTCATATTCACTGTACTGATCAAGAAAAAGGTTGATTTGGATCTTCATTTCAAATTATTATATTTCATCTTAACGTTACTCTATATATTGGAGTATTGTTAAGAGGGAGTAAAACAGCTTGTATTCAATCATTATGATTTAAATTTACACTAAAATTATTTTTAATTGTATTATATTGAAAAACATTATCATTTCATCCAAATCTCATTCAGTCACCACAATAATTCTCTATAGTATTATTTTCAACTAAAATATTATTTCATGCAGTAATAATTCAAAAATTAATATTTTTTATATTATTATTTTTTATTGTTATATTACTTCAGTTTGTTATTAATGCATTAGCAACTTTATTATTCCAATCATCTTTGGTAAATCAATTTATACTTTGTACAGAATATATATTTGAGTTTTCAAATAAAATATTACTTATTGGTCAATGCCAATTATGATTAATTAAATATACCAAATATTGCCAATTGGCAACCTTTTCTCATCTTATTGTAATACCATTAAATTTCCATTTTGTTCATCCATAAATTCTTATTTGATCAAAAACTGGAACACTAGAAGGTGCTGCAGAAATAGTAATATAATCACTATTATAATATCAATAAAGATTTAAAGTTCAATAATTACCTGATTTTAAATAAATTATACTTCCAGGTTTTATTGGTCAATTTGGATTAATTATTTTTAATGATCAAGAGTTTGTGTGTGGATATGTAGAAGGTCCTTGAGATTGAATCTTAGTTATATCCAAAGTTTTCCAAGGACTAGATTCGCTTCAATTATTTAAATTATTGCCATTTATAGGATCTATATAAAAAATATTTTGTTTTACTATAC
>CAYUQQ010000001.1:0-24489 GCA_964446905.1 uncultured Candidatus Peribacteria bacterium | reverse complement strand
AACTTTTGGTTCATGTAGATTGCCTTGAGTTTCAACAATTACTAGTTTGAGTAAAATATTCTCAATTACAAACTATACTAGGATCTGGAGTCCAAGATGAATCTGTACAAGTATTACAACTTTTGGTTCATGTAGATTGCCTTGAGTTTCAACAATTACTAGTTTGAGTAAAGCTTATACCAGAACAAACAGTATTTGAGTCAGGAGTCCAAGACGAATCTGCACAATTTGAAGATGGTTTGTTTATGGTAATGACAGTTTCAGAACAATATCTTTTACCAGAAGCTATATGACAAATTCTATAATAACTTATTCCTATAGGAGCTTTTGTGTCAGTATAAGTGAGAATATTTGCATTTGTAGTAAAATATATATAACTATTTTCTGGATATACAGGATTATTTACAGTAGAAGATCTTACAAGTTTATAATATGTAAATGTTTCATTATGATTATATTTGCTCCAAGAAGCAGTTACTTTTCAGTCTTCATTAAGAGTAGCTGTAAAAGCAATATTATTATCATAAATAACAGGATCATAAGCAGCAAATATTTTGGAATAATTAATTAGTTTTAAAAAACTAAAGGATAAAAATAAAAAAGCTATAAATAATAAAAGAATTTTATTTTTCATAAAAAAAAGATTAAAAAATAAAAATTTAATTAAATTTAATTTTTATTAATATATAATTTTTATTCTTACCAAGAATAAAACAAACTGTATAAATGAAATTTTTGATAAGAAATTTTAACTTATTATATTTAATCATTTTAATGAACAAAAATTTATTTAAAAATATTTTTGCTTATTAATTTTAAGTTTTTTTAATTAAATTAATATTGTCTACAATAAGCCAGTCATCCATATTTCAATAATTACTTTTATCTATTGTAAAAGGTTTTATTTTTTCAATTTTTTTTACTTCAATTAAAATTATATATCTTTTTCCAGCCCATTTTTTCAATTGGACTTCAGATAAATCAAGTCTATCTTGATGTTTTTTTACTAAAGCAATTGATTCTTCCAATGACATTTTATTTGAATTAAAAACATTATTAACAATAGCCTTAGTCTTAATAATACCTTCTCCATTATTGTTAATAAAATATAAAACATCATCTTGTTTAACTTTTCCATATGGCAATTTTCTTCCTGTTGCACCACGAATAATCATAGTTTTATTTCCTTTTATTAATTTTTCTAGCTCATTTGCTTTTGTATCAAGATAAACAACATGATCAATTTTGTTTTCTATTTTCATAACTTTATTTTAATATTTTTTATTAATAATACAAATAAAAACAAAAAAACGTACTATTATATAATATATTGCATATTTTGGCTTCAAAATAGAAAAATTTAAAATCACCTCATACTATATATTTAGGAATTTTTTTAAAAAAATGTAGGAAAAAATTAAAATGTTTTAAAGTATTATTTTTCATCATATTTCCAAATACCATCCCATGAATTTAAAGGAGGATTATTTATAAAATCTTTACATCTTTTTATAAAAGTTGTTGATGGAAGATCTCATGCATTTTTTAATTTTTCAAACACATATAAAGCTTCTTTAAAATCTCAATTCATATATAATTTTAATCCAAATTCAAAATTTTTAATATTTTCTCTTTTTAAAGTATTTATATCTTCTTGAAATCATAATAATTCATAAATTAAAATTGAATTTTCTTTTCATTTTACTGTTATTTTGTCCAATAACCTAAATACAAATTTTTTTTCTAATCATTTTTTTACAAATTCTGAAACACAAATAGAGGTGTTATAAAATTTATTAATTCATTCTAATCTAGAAGCAATATTTACATTATCTCATAAAGCAGTATATTCTATTTTTTTACCTAAACTTCAAATATTTCAAACTATCACATTTCATTTATTAATACCAATTCTAATAGATATTGTAAATCAAAATTCATTTTTCAATTTTTCATTTAATAATTTAAGCTTTTTTTGTTGTTCTAATGCAGTTTTGCAGGCTAAATAATTTTGATTAATATTTGCATCAAAACTTCACCATAACGCCATTATTCAATCTCAAAAATATTTATTTACAAATCAACTATTTTCTATTATTAAATCAGACATTTCTTTTAAGTATAAACTTAAAAATCAAACTAATTTTTCTGGTTTAATTTTTTCTGATATATTAGTAAATCATTCAATATCAGAAAAAAATATAGTTGTTTCTTTTGTGGTTCATCATAATTGAATTTTTTCATAATTATCCAAAACTTTTTTTACTAAATTTTCTGATAAATATTGTCATAGCGCGTTTTGTAAAAGTCTTTTTCATTTATCTTCATAAATATATTTATATATATTTACAAATAAAAAAGATAAAATAATCGATAAAAAGAAAAATAAAGGAAAAGAAAAAATTAGATAGTAATATTTAAAAAATAATGTATATAAATAAAAATATAATATAAATAAAACAAATAAAGATACTATAAAATAGCAATTATTTTTATTGTAAATTCATATAATACTAATTAAATAAGTAAATAAAATTAAAAAAAACATTTCTCAAGTAAATGAAAAATAACGAATAAATTTATCATTTAATAATGTGTTTACAGCATGAGCATGGATGTGTACTCATGGCATATGTTGTATGATTGGAGTATTGTATTCATCGTGTAATCAAGTGGCATTAGATCAAATTAAAACTATTTTATTTTTTATTAAATTTGAATTATATTTTCAATTATAAACATCAACAAAAGATATTTTTGTAAAATTATTTTTAGGCGTGTAGTTAATTAAAAAGTCTTTTTTTAAACCAAAATAATTATTTTTAGAAAATGGAATAATTTTGTTTAAAAATTTAAAACTATTTTCTCATATTTGTATATTTATATTGTTAGTATTTTCTTCTTTTTCGTAAAAAGTTTTTACCAAAGAAAGAGCAAAAGATTCATTAAAGTCTTGCAAATTAAAATAAAATGGATATATGCTATAAACAATAGTATTGTATTTATTAACTATAGGAAAAACATCTCATAGTTTATAAGCAGCATTTTTTAAAATTTCCAAAGGATAAATATTAGAATTTTTTTGAAAAGCAAGTATAACATTTCATGCATTTTTTATAGATTTGGCTAAAACAAAATCATCATCTTTGTTTGTTATACAGGCAGATTTTGCAGAAAATAAAACATCTATTCATATTACTTTTACTCAAGATGCTTTTAAATTATCAATAACTTTTGCATAATAAGTTCTTCTAAAATCTTGCCATCTTCATAATCATCCCAAATTAGGTTCTTGTAATGTTTTATTATCAATTTCAATTATAACAATATTATTATTAATAATTTTATTATTAGAATATTTATTGTTAAAAAGTTCATTTTGAAAGTTTAAGTTTAATGATATTATATAGTTTTCAAAATTATTATGTAATACAAAAATAAATCATAAAACAAAAAATGTTATAATTGATGCAAATCAAAATTTATTTTTAATATTAAAAAAATCAGAAAGATATAATTTTAATTTATTCATTTTTTTATTTTATTAAACTTAAAAAACTGTTTTGTATTAGTAAAATAAATTTACTAAAATAATTTTCATTTTTTACAGTATTTACAAATAAATTTGTTTTATTATTAATTGTTTCAAAATTTAATTTCATTTGTTTTAATGTGTTTTGATCAAAATTTGACAAAATCTCATTTTTTATATTTTTTTCTCAAGCAATTTTTATATATTGATTTAATTTTTCATTTAATTCTTTTTTTGATTTTTCTAATCAAGACTTGCTTGCATTTACATAATCAAATAAACTTAATCTACTAAAATCTTTAATAAACATATCCAAATTATCTTTAGATGCAGTTTTTATTATAGAGTTTCTGATTTTTGACTTAATTATTATATTTTCTTCTGTATTAGGAGAAAAATTAATTTGTTGATAAAAATCTAATAAAATTTTATTTAATTTTTGTAATTCATTTTCTTTGGTATTTCAAATAATTTTATCTAAATTATCCAAAGATTTTGTATCATTATTTATAATAACATCTTTAATAATATTATTAATATCTTTTTTGTTAAATCAAATTAAATTATATATTCTATATTTTATAGATTTTTTTCTTTTATTAAATTCTTCTATAAAGCGTTTTTTGTTTTGTTCAATTATTTTGTTAATATAATTAATATCTTCTTTGTTGTTCCAATTATTCCATATTTTATCAATAATTTCTAAATCAATTTTTTTATTTAAATTTGAAACCATAACAGCGTTTCATTCAGACAAATTAGCGTTTTCTTTTTTTTCTGTATTTTCCAATTTTACAGAATGATTTATGGAATTAATATAATTTTTATCTAAGTTAAATTCAAAAACAGTTCATCTTACAGTGGCGGCTATGTTATTATTTTTATTGGTTTGTATAAAGTAAGAATTATTATTTAAATAACGAATTACATTTGACCAAGTTTTTCATTCTGAAATATCAAATTTTATTTGAATCGAAGAAACATCATCTGATACATTTAAATTTGTTATGTCTATTGTTGTTTTTTCTCATAAACGAGTTATGCTTTTATCTGACCAAAATATTATAGCAATTGAATTTTGCACGGTTTTTATTTTGTCTCACATATAAACTATTTCTGTTTCTTGTTCTTTTAATCTTTTTTTAATTTTATTATTATTAATGATAAGAGCTTCTCATTTTAAAACAAAAACATAAGTCTCTTCTTTTTTATTTTTTATAATTGGTTCATTAAAATCATTCGCATTTATATCAATAAAAAAAATAATAAACATTAAAATTAAAATAATTAAAATAAAAATGTATATTTTATTATTTTTAATTAAATTAAAGATATTCATATTTAAAATATATAAAAAATTATGTTTTTTTGTTATTTTAATTAAAATACCAAAAAAAGTAAAATTATTTATTTATTTTATGAAAAAAAAATTTCAATATATTGTAATTGCTTTAATTATAATCATAATTTATGAATTATATTTAATTTTTTCTTTTAAATATATAGATTTAGAAAAAGATGTTGTTATATTAAAATATCAAGAAGAAATAGAAAAAAATAAAATAGATATAGAAAAAAATAAAGATTATTTTGCATATATTAATACAAATTCATATAAAGATTATATTGCTAAATCTTCTCAAAATAAAAAAAATTCAGAAGAAGAAGTTGTTTTTATAATATCTAAAGAAGAGTCAGATAACTATAAGGAAATAGATACAAAAAAACAAATAATTTTTCAAGACGAAGTTAAAAAAGAGACTCAGTGAATGACTTTTTTTCAAAAATGGATTTATTATGTTTTTAAAATAAATATAAGATATTAATAATTAAAATATTTAAAATGAAAAAATGAGATATTATTAAAAATATTTTTATAAAAAAATTAATTTTTTGAGGTAAATGATTAGCAGAAAATGAAGATGCAAAAAAAATTATAATTACATGATGAGTGATTCCAGAAAGTATAGTAAACTTAAAAGTTATAAAAATAAAAAGTAATTATATTGAAGCCCAGGTGTTAGATGTTATGAAAAAATCACCTTTAGAAGAAAATGAATTACCAAAACATTTTCAGGTGTATTGATGATGTAAGTGGCTTCCTATAAAATATGAAAAACAATTAGAAATAAAAGAAAATCAAGTAAAAGAATCATTTAATAATATTAATAATTTTTTAATTAATAGTGTTTTTCATAAAATAATTCCATCTGGAGAAATTTATTGATATCGTAATAAAATTGAATTTTCATTTTGAAAATACATTTCAGATAAAGAAAAAATCTATGATGATTTTTGTTTTTGATTTCATAAACAATGAGAATTTGATAAAATTATTAACTGTGATTATTGTGTACTTGCAAATGATGAAATAAATAATATTTTTAAAGAAATAGATTTTTTTTCTAGAAATTCAAGTTTACCTACATATGATCAAAAAACTCAAATTTGATTTTGGAGACATTTAGTCGTAAGACAATGATTCTATACAAAAGAAATCATGTTAATTTTTAGTATTAATAATTTTTTTAATTGATTTAAAGAAAAAAATAAAAAAGAAATTATAAGTTTTTTAAAAAATTTAGCGGAAAAATATAAAAATATTAAATCAATCTATCTACTTTATAATAATGGTAAAGCAGATATTGTTCAATGAGATTATAATTTAATATATTGATTATCTATAATAAAAGAAAAAATTTTAGGTTTTACTTTTGAGATAAATCCAAAAAGTTTTTTTCAAGTAAATTCTTCTTGAGCCGAAAACTTATATAATAAAATTATTGACTTAATTTGAAATAATAATTCAATTTTATTAGATCTTTATGCTGGTACAGGTACTATATGAATAATTTTAGCAAATAAATTTAAAAAAGTTTTTAGTGTAGAAATAGTAAAAGAAGCTAGTTTAGATTGACAAAAAAATGCTATTATAAATTGAATTAAAAATATTGAATTTATAAATTCTTCTGTTGAAAATTTTTTAAAAGAATATTTAAAAAAATGAAATTCTGCAAATATTCTTGTTATAGATCCTCCAAGAGATGGTATAAATCCAAAATCTTTACCAGATATTTTAAAGTTTAATGCAAAAGAAATTATTTATATTAGTTGTAATCCTGCTTCTTTAAATAGAGATTTAGAATTTATTTTAAAAAATTCAAATTATAAAATTACAGACATTGTTCCTGTTGATATGTTTCCACATACACATCATATAGAAGTTATTGTAAAACTAAAATTATTTAACTTTATTCATTAATTCTCTTAATCAAATTTTTATAATTTGATTTTGAGGTCATAATGTAGTATCATTTCTTTGTATATACAAAATTCTAGCATAAACTTTTCCCAAAAAAGATCATGTATTAAAAACCAAATCTCAAAACTCATCTATATATTTGTATTTAATATTTTCAGAATTAGTTCACGAATGTATTTTAATTTCAAATTTTAAATCATCTTTATTTTTATAAAGATAAAAAATATCTTTTTCTGTTAAAAAACTTGTATCTATATTTTTAATAATATTTTCTGTACTGTTTTGTAAAATTAATAATTTATTATTTCTGTTATAATCATCTTCAATAACATAATTTGATGATAAAATATTGATTAATCATAATATGATTATAGAAATAATAAACAATCATATTAAAACTCAAACTAAAGTATCTCATTTTTGATTTGTAATCATTTAAAAAAAATATAAAATATAATAAATAAATTTTAAAAAATTATATAAAAATTTTAAATTTTAAATTTTTAATAATTTTAGACAAACTATTTATGCCTTTTTTTAAGGCAAACACTAAATATTTATTCCGTGTTTTCTTGAATTCAATATAATTATATATTAAATTTTTATAAAATAAAATGATTTTAAACAAACAAATTTGAAATAAATGATTTACAATAATTGAACTTATTATTAGTATTGCCATATTGGCGTTAATTATAAGTTGATTATCTTATTTTACATTAAAATTAAATACATCTATTTTATCTTCACAAAATAAAACCTTATTGTATGCAAATATTGTAGAATTTATGGAAACATTAAAAAATAAAAGAAATATATATTTAAGTTGAACAGTTTTAATAGACACAAACGAATGAGAATGATTTGATGTATTATTGTTTACAAATAAAAAACAAAATAAATGAATATTAATATGAGTAGTAAATGTAAATAGTATGAAATTGGATAATAATTATTTTGTTTATTCAAATAAAGTGTTATGAATTAAGTTTGTCACAAATACTCAAATTACAAATATTTTAAATAATACCTGAACCAGTTATAATTTAAAATTTTCTGAATATGATATTTATAATAATTTACAAATTCAAAATTTTCAAATTATAAAATATAATTCATGAAAAATATTAGAAGCAAATATGCAATTTGAAGAAGCTTATAATTATTGATATTCATGATTTAATATTAAAAATATTCCAAAAAAAGAAGATTTTATAGATATAAAAATTATTCTTTAATAAAAATAATTATGTCAAATTTTAAAAATAATTGAAATATTTTAGTGTATTCTTTAATTTTAATAAGCATATTAATGTCTGCAGTATATGTTATAACATCAAAATCAAACCAATTTATTACAAATATAGAAACTCAAAAATATAATTTAAAATTAAATAAAAATATACAACAAAAAGCAAATTTATCTTTTAAATATAATAAATTTTTAAATACTAGTTGATCATGATTTACAAATACCAAATCTTGTCCAGAAGAGTTGACTTTAAGTGGAACATCATGAACATGAGCAAGTTTTTTTATAATTAATAATATACAACATTTTTTTGATTGATACAATATTTATTGTAAATGATTAAATGCTTCTTGAAGTATATTAATATGATATACAAATGATTTTTTATCTTATTCTTGAGTATATTATTTATATTGAAATTTTATAAAATTAAATTCAAATAATAATTATTTTACTTGAATATTAGACGATGCAAATAGTAGTTATATTTCTTTTACAGGAGGCTTGGATATTTCTAATATAGACAGCAATTTTAATTCTGATAATTATACAGCATATTCTAGTTGATCAGATTTTTATCCAAATTGATATATAGATGATGATGTTAATGCTCGTTTAGAAATTTATTGATATGTAGAAAAAATAGCTTGATATTTTAATGTTTTTTGGAATAATATTAAAACCAATGTTTATATAAGTAATAATATAAATAATTATGATCGGTATCATTGATTAATTTGAGGCACATGAGGTACTGATTGATATGTTAAATTAAATTTAGACAATGCTTATAATATTAAAATAATAGAATTTAATAGAGATAAATATAACAAAACTAATGAATTAAGAAAAATAAAAGAATGGTCATGGTCAGGTCCAGCTTGAAATATATGATATATTAATAATTCATGAGATTGACTTACTTCTTGGACTTGAAGTAAAATGAGTTTTGATTTTAAAAATAAAGATTATTGAATTTTTTTGGCTGCATGAATTAATCCTAATACATGAAATCTTTTAAGATATAAAATTGAAGTTAAAAATACGTCTTGATATAGAGTATTTATCAATCCTATTGATGATAGCAAGGTTTTAGAAGAAGGTGTAATGAAATATTTAGGAAATGATATTATTATAGATAATGAATGAAATTTTATATCAAAACAAACAGAAACAATAAACGAAGAATAAATAAAATTTTATTAAATTAAAAAATATTTACTTATAGTTACTTTATAATTTATGTATATTTTATCATTTGAAACATCATGTGATGATACGTCTATTGCTATTTTTAAAAATAACAATCTTATTGCTATAGATACAAAATCTCAAATTAAAGAACATACCAAAACTGGATGAGTAGTGCCTGAAGTTGCAGCTAGATTACATGCAAACAATGTATTTTTAGCGCTTGATAATGTGTTAAAAACAGCATGAATTTGACTTAATCAAATTAATTATATTGCATGTACAAATGATCCATGATTATTGCCATCTTTACTTGTATGATTAACCGTAGCAAAGACGTTAAGTAAGGTTTTAAAAAAACCACTAATTTTAATAAACCACATAAAAGCACATATTTTTTCAAATTTATTAGAAAGAAATTTAAATGAATTAAAATTTCCTTGTATTTGTTTAACTGTATCATGATGACATAATGAACTTTATTTATGGAAAGATTTATTTAAATTAAAATTAATTTGAGAAACTTTGGACGATTCTGCAGGAGAAGCTTTTGATAAAGTAGCCAAAATGATGTGATTATGATTTCCCGGAGGTCCTATTATATCTAAATTATCAAATGAATATAAAAAAGAATTTAAATGAATTTTTCCTAAGGTTTTATTGGAAAAGGATAGTTTAAATTTTTCTTTTTCTTGATTAAAAAGTGCTGTAAAAAGATATATTGATAAAAAAATTGAGATAAATTGAGTTTTATCAAAAAACAACAAAAGAGAAATTGCTTTTGAATTTGAAGAAATTGTAACAGAAATTTTAATTTATAAATTATTTTTAGCAGCAGATAAATATAAAATTAAAAATTTAGTATTAGCTTGATGAGTAAGTGCTAATGAAAAATTAAAAAATAAAATACAATTAAAATCAAAACAAAATTGATATAATTTTATAGCTCCTGTTAAAAATATTTATTCTCAAGATAATGCGGCTATGGTATGAATTTTGGCTTATTATAAAATAATAAACAATAACTTTAAATTTTAATAATATTCATTAATTCATTAATATTTTTTATTTCAATTAAATTTGTATTTTTTAATTTAGTTTTTGATAATTTTGTTCAAGCTGGAATTACTATATTTTCAAAACCCAGCTTTGCTATTTCTTCTGTTCTTTTTTGTATATTAAAAACATTTTTAATTATTCAAGTAAGAGAAATTTCTCATATAAAAATTGTTTTTCAAAGTGGTCTTCATTTTTTTGAGGAAATTATTGCAGCAATTGCAGCAAGATCTATACCTGGTTCGGAAACATTTAATCCTCTCGAAATATTTACATAAACATCGTCACTATCTAATTTTACATCTGTAAATTTTGTAAGCACTGCAATAAGTAAATCAAGTTTTCAATTCAGAATTCATCTAGATGATCTTTTGGGATAGCCAAATTTTGTATAAGTAGTAAGAGCTTCAATTTCAATTAAAATAGGCCTATTTCATTCTATGGTTATACCAAGAGCAGCTCAACTTATTTTTTGATTATCTAAATTTATAAATTCCATTCAAGGATTAATCATGTCTTCAAATCAGTTTTCTGTCATCATAAATAAACCTATTTCATCTATTGGTCAAAATCTGTTTTTAAAAGTCCTAAGAATTCTATAATTTTCATATTTACTTCATTCGATAAATAATACAGTATCAACTAAATGTTCAAGTACTTTTGGTCAAGAAATAGATCAATCTTTTGTAACATGTCAGATTAATATTATAGATTTTTGTGATTTTTTTGAATATTCCATAAGTATTTCTGTGATATATTTTACTTGATTTATGCTTCAAGAATTTGAATCCAAATTATTAGAATGAATAACGCTTATCGAATCTATTATTATCAAATCTGATTTTTCATTTTGTATAGTTTCTAAAATATCTTCAAAATTATTTGCATTTACTATGGAAATATTTTCATTTTTTATTTTTAATCTTTTTGCTCTTTCTGAAATTTGATAAATATTTTCTTCTGCAGAAATATAAAGAGTATTTCTTTCTTTTTTAGCATACCAATCAGCCATTTGTAATGCTAAAGTGGATTTACCAATTCATGGCTCTCAAGAAAGAAGGATAAAACTTCATGGAGTAAGTCAATATCATAAAACATTATTTAGTTCATTACTTTGAAATTGTATTTTTGCAGTTTTATTATTTGACTCTATAAATTTAAAAACTTCCTGTTTTTTTCCAGAAATATTTTTTTTGTTTGTTTTTAAAAAATCCTGACTTTCTTCAAAACTATTCCAACTATTACAAGAAGAACATTTTCATATCCATTTTTGAGATATATTTCAACAAATATTGCATTTAAACATAAATTAAATAGTTAGAGACAAAGAAATAAAGTAGTACCTTGTTCGATGGCAAAATATTTTAGCTTATATACTAAGTATATATAAATGTATATAAAAATCAAATTTATTATAAAAAATATAAAGAATTAGTTTTAAAAAAATCCTCGAATTTATTCAAGGATTTTAATTTTACTCTAAAAACTTTACTAAACTTGTGCCTATGATTCAAATGAGAAAAAATAATATTATAAGAATTCTGTTTTCGTTTTTTTTGTGTATCATGGGAAGAAGGTCTGATGCTCATATATAAAGCAAACTTCATCAAGATAGGGCCAAAAGAGAATTAATTATGAAATCGTTATTTATATTTTTTAAAAATACAAGACTTAAAATAAGTCACACTGGAGCTGCTAGGGCAAAAATTATCATGAGTAATGTTTGGATTTTTTTTGAAAAATATCAGGAAGCAAGTAAGGAAGAAATAGATATAGAGACTGGGACTTGATGTATACAAACTCATGTAAGAATTAAAATTCATAAATTTAAATTAACTGAAAATCAAGCTCATATTCAAATACCATCAAATAATGTATGGATAAATAAAGCAATCCAAGATATTATTCAAATATGATGATAATGACAATCGTGTTCTACACATGTGTGAATCATTAAAAAATTTTCTATAATGTAAATCAATAGAAATCAGGCTATAAAAAAGAAAATTATATTTTCATTTGTACTAATACTTTCCGGTAAAATGTGAACAATACTCAAAGAAATAATTGTTCAAGCTCAAAGTGAAATTATTAAATTTAAAAAATTTTTTTTAAATTTTTTTGAATGCGTAATAAAAAGTCAGATAAGGCTTATTAAAAAAAGAATTAGAACATATAAGAACATAGAATAAAAATTAAAAAATACAAACTTAAGAACATTCTTTGTAATATAAATTTTTTCCTGGTGACTTAATAGATCGGAACAAATATTTTCATGTTTCATCAAGAATATAATTGTTATTTAAATAAATTTCTTGTAATTTAGGATTATTTGTTACAGAAATTAATATTTTTTTATTCTTATTAGCATAATTTTCAACAAATTGAATTAATCATAATCAAATCTTATACGATAAAAAATTTTCTATTATTGAAAGAGCTCCTAGTTCAATAATATTTTGATTTATTGGAATAATTTCAACACATCAAACAGGAATGTTATCAATATAGGCAACATAGAAATTTTGGTAGGCCGACCTTAAATATGATATATTTCTTGGTTTTAAAAAACCTTTTTTTATGTTTGAATCTAGCAATGATTTAATAATTAAAATATCTTTTTTTTCTCCTTGTCTTATTTCTGGTTTTCAAAATCATTTTCCTATTATTGTACCTACTCAATCAATACTTAATAATTCATAAATTAAATTTTTACTTTTAAAAGGTATAATATGAGCTCTATCAATTTTTCAGCTTTTAATCAATGTTTTTGCTTTTAGTAAAAAACCATTTAAAGTAGCATCATTATTATTTTTTAAAATATCATTTACTCTTTCTTGATATTTTTTTGAGGCTATATCAATAGAATTTATTCTATATCAATCTTCTCATAACAATCATTTTTTATTAAATAATATTAATTTCTTTTTATTATCTGATTTTAAATCATCATCTGTTAATTCTATATTATTTTTAATTCGAGATTTAATTATGTATTCAATATTTGTTTTACTTGATAATGCTTTTAAATCATCAAGCAATAATTGCATATTATTATCATTGGTAATTTCCTCATCCATAAGAATGATTAATTTGGAATTATTATGTATTTTATAATAATGATTGTATAATTTCATAATTAACTTATTAGATATAAGTAAGTTTTATTTTTGAGCATGAGTATATAATTAATTGTATTATAAATATTAAAATATATTTAAAAATTTTATTAAATTCTAGGATAAAGTGCTTCTCATTTTTCTTTTATAGTAAAATTTGGAGATTCAGAAAATAACTTATCTTGTCATATTTCTTCAATATTTGAATAATCTAATCAAATACGACTAAATAATTCATTCATTTTTTTATAAAAGAAAGGATGTAAGGATAGTGCTATTATTCGTAATCATTCTCATAAAGTATACATTATATTTAATAATTCTTGTTTATCTGTATCTACATTTTTTTCCCAAGGTTTTGTAGTGTCTAAGTATTTATTTAAAATGTCTCAAAATTCAAAACTGTATTCTAAGGCATTTTTTAGCAAATAGTTATCCATAGATTCTTTATATCTTTTCATAAATTCATCTTTTTTTAAAGATACTTCTTGGTCTAATTTTCAACCTATAACTCATCAAATTTTCATAGATAGAACGATAAATCTATTTAATAAATTTCAAATGTTATTTGCAAGTTTTGAATTGTAAGTAAAAATTGCTTGTTCTTCTGAAAAATCTCAATCTTGACCAATTGGAAAGGCTAGAAGTAAGTATAAAAGCATCAGGTCACGTGAATATTTTTGACTGAACTCTACTGGATTTATCGCATTTCATAGAGATTTTGATATTTTTTGTCAATTAACATTTACAAATCAGTGTACCATAATATTTTTTGGTATATCATATCAAACTGACATAAGCATTGCTGGCCAAGTAATAACATGAAATCTTGCAATTTCTTTACCGACAACATGCAAATCAGCTGGCCAAAAAGTCTCATCTCAATCCTGACAAACTGTAAGATAATTAAAAAGAGCATCATACCAAATATATGTTACCTGGGTTGGATCAAAAGGAAGTGGAATTCAAAATTTACAAGTTTCACGAGATATAGAAAAATCTTCTAATCATTCATTTAAAAAAGATTGCATCTCATTAAATCTACTATTTGGAATAGTAAAGTTTGGATTATTTCTATAAAATTCTTGAAGTTTTTCTTGATATTTTGAAAGTTTAAAAAAATAATTTTTTTCTTTTATAAATTCAGGTTTTTTGAGATGATCTGTACAAAGTCAATCTGGTGTTAAATCAGTTTCTTTTTTAAAAGATTCACAACCTACACAATAAAGTCAATTATATTCTCATTTATAAATATCCCCTGCTTCATAAGTCTTTTGTAAAACTTTTTGTACGAATTTATAGTGTCTATCTTCTGTTGTTCTTATAAAATCTGTATAAGAAATATCAAGTCATTTCCACATAGCAATAAATTTGGACGCAATATCATCCAAAAAATCCATTATACTCATTCATTTTTCATTTGCTACATTTACCATTTTTTGTCAATTTTCATCTAGTCCTGTAGAAAATTTTACATTAAATCAATTTATTCTTTTATATCTAGCTATAACATCAGGAATTAATATAGAATATGCAGTTCATATATGAGGAATTGAATTTGCATAATAAATAGGTGTTGTAATAAAAAAATTTTTTTTCATAAATATTTTATAAAAGATATATTTTAAATAGTAAAAAAAAAGTAAAGAAAGTCAAAATAGTATTTAATGTTATTAAAAAACACTAGAAGATAGTTTAAAGGAGGTTAAAGCTATCTTACTAGTGGATATTATTATAATAAATTTTATATATTAATAAAATTATTTTTTATTATCATCTTGATTTGTGGGAAATTCAAAAGTTTTCATATTTTCAATATATGTTTTATACCATAAAGAATCTACAAAAATTTCCAGTACAGAATTTAAATAAGATGTAAATATTATAAATACTATAACTATTATTATTACAATACTAATTCATATTATGAAAATAAAAAATGAAGTTATATAAGCAAAAATAAAAGATGTTATAATTGATAATAATAAGAAAGTAATTATCGTAATAAGAATACGTGCATATACTAAAAATAAAGTATAGTATAATTTAAAAGTTACGTTTAAATTATTTATTGCCATTTTTACAGAAAAACTAATAGATTCAAATAATCATTTTTTTTCAAAAATAATAAAAAAAGTAGTATAAATAAATAAAATATTAATAATTATTGCAAAAATAAAATATGTTCATATACATACACTAATTAATAAAATATATTCTCTTCATAAAATTCTGATTAAAAATAAATATGATGTTATTATTGATAATAATTTAAATAATCACATAAAATTATTAAATTCAAATAAAGGTAAAAAATTTAATAATCATTGCGATATTCAATATCAAATTGTATATTTACTAACATCTTGTTTATAATAGGCATCTATTAAATAATATAATCATCATTTTGCTATAGGTAAAAATAAGATATATGTTAAGAAAAAAATTATTACAATAATCAAAGATTCTAGAAAATAAGATGAATGTATAAAATTTAATACTAATGAAAAAAATTCATCTTTTTTTTGAAAAATTATTATATAACTATAAGAAATTTGATATAATACTATAAGGCTTAAAAAAATAGTTCAAAGCAAAGACGGGAAGAAATTAAATTTTTTAATTAAACTTGCTTTATTTACTAGTTCCCAAGAAGGGATTATTAAATTTCATTGCATAATTTTTTACAAATCTAATAATTTATTATTACACCAAATAAAAAATCAATTTAAATTTTTATTATTAAAATTAATAATTTTTTGTTCTTTAATATAAGAATTTTTTATTATATCGTATGTATAATATTTATATGGCAAAGTATTAAATGTTTTAATATTTTTTAAGTTTTTATCAATATAAAAAGAAATATAAGGACTGTGAAATGTTTTTAAAATAGCTTCATTTTTAATTATTTTTAAAACATCGTTTTTGATTATATTTAATTTATTTTCATCTAAAAGTTTTGATTTTAAATTTTCTAAAAGTAAATCTAATTGTATATTTTTAATTTTTGATAAATTAAATCAAATTTTAGCTTGTCATGAATGAAAAAATGTAGCTATATTATATGATATTAATCAATTATTAATTCAGGTTAATAATAAATCATAATTTTTAATTCATTTAGTAATAATATCTTCTATTCATTTTTGATTAATCTCTTTAATTATAACATTAATTCAAATAAATTTAAGTTCATCTTGAATTTTTTGTGTAATATGATCAAAAAATTTTCATTCGTTTACATACTCTAGTGTCAAACTAAATTTATTATAATTTTTATCATAAAAATATGCATTATCAAGCTTTTCTATGATTTTAATTTCTTTTTCTTTGTCTGTATTAATTTTTTTGATATCATTAGCACTTAATGGTTTATTTTTTAAAAATTGATTATTTATTTCTTCTTTTTTCTTTTTTAATTCTTCAGAATTGGTATAATAATAAATTGTAAAAACATCTTTTTTAACTTTTTTTCAATTAACTTCAAAATATAAATTATAAACATTTTTTCAAATTTTTAATGTTTTAAAAGTTAAATTTGCTTTAAAATAAAATTTTTTATTTCATGGAACAAAAGATTTTAATTGATAATCATTAATAAATACTTTATTTATTCAATCTGGTACATTTCAAGAAATCATTATTTCACTGCTTCATGAATGAAAATATATAGACTTATTTGATGGTAATGTAAAATAAGAAGAATTTGGTATTTTAAAAACTCACACTTTTGGCTTTAATAAATCATTATATTTTTTATTAATATTTTCAAAAAAATAGTCTTTTTTGTAAAATCATAATTTATTAATAATAGAGGTTAAGTTAATGCTATTTAATTCAGGAACAATATCTGTGTCGGTTAAAAAAGGATTTTTAATAACCTTACCAAAAGATGTGTCCAGATCTTTTAAGTTAATATTTCATAAATGAAATAAAATCGATTTTCTTAACTCCAAATTGCTTAAAGTATCTTTATTTAAAAATAATCAAATATATTGATTTAAATTAAAATTATATATATCATATCTTGGAGAAACAATAAAATTTTGTCATTCTTGAGGATATATTATATTTAAAGTGTTTTCATTTTTTAATAATGAATTTTTGTCGTTAAAAAATTTAAATATATATTTTAATATATAAATATCTTTTAATTCTAAATTTTCATTTAAAGTTATTGTAATTTTTTGTACATCATATTTTGAATCAAATTCTTTTTTTACAAAATTATATGGTCAAGAGTTTATAAAATTAATATTAAAATTTCATGAATTTTTTTCAATTTGTTCTATTTGAGAAGCTTTAATTATAGGCATCAAAAATAAATCCAAAATTAATAGATCAGAATTTTTAGAAACAAATTGAATATATTCTCATTTATCTAATATTTCTATATTTTCCAATAATTTTTTTATAGGTTTATTAATATCAGATGTTTTTAAAAAAGAATAAGTTTTTAATATATCGTTTTTTGTAATTAAAGTTCAATCATTCCATATTTGATTGGTTTTTAATAAACATTTAATATTATCAAGTCAATTTTCTAAATTACAAGTTGCTATATCTCATGTCATAGTATTTTTTTCTGTATCATATCTTAAAAGTGATCTGTATAAAAATTGTAAAATATAATCATTTGTTTTATCTAATCAAAATTCAAAAGGATTTAAACTAGAAGGATTTCAAATAAATCACACACTTATAGTTCATCATTTTTCTGGAAAAGTTTGAGCGTCTTCGTATAAATACATAAAAATAAAATGTGCTCAAATAAATACACAAAAAAATAATGCTAATATAAAAAGATATTTTTTAATTTTTTGATAGGTATTCATTTATCAAAATTAAGAAATATAGAATATTTTTAATTGCTTTCCTAATTACGAATTTTTATTAAGCCAAAAAGAAAAAAATTAAAGAATTTAATATAAATAAAATCGCTAAAAAAATAGTAGTATTATGTAATATTTTTTCTGGACCTCTTTTTTCAAAAGTATTAATTCATTCATTTCATGAAAAACTAGTAATAGATAAACTACTTTTTTTTGGCTGAATTAGTATTATCAACACCAAAAGTATACTAAATAAAATTTGAGTAATTTTTAAAGCTTCTATCATAGATATTTAATTATAAAATATAAATTTTTTATTTTTTAATAAAAGTGTTGTAGATTGTATTAAAAATAGTAAAAATTGCAACTGCAATTATAAAATTAGTAATTCATACTATAGAAAAACTAATTCATGTTATATTTAATCATTTTATAATGATTTCTAAAAGATATAATATAATACCATTTATAACAAACATAAACAATCATAAAGATAAAATTAAAAAAGGAAATCAAATAATTTTTAATATTGGTTTAATAATAAAATTTAACACACCCAAAATTAATCATCATGTAAAATATAATTGCCATCATCAACTAGCAATTACTCAAGCTTTAATTGTTTCATTATAAGGTACAAACTGTACAATTATAAATAAAATTAATGCATTAAAAAATATAGATATTAAAATTTTCATAACAATAAAATTATAAATACAGTTTTATTATATAATTTTTTAAAAATTATCAATTTTTTTGATTTTTGCAATATATCTAGTACAATGTATTTGTTAATAAATAAAATTCTAAATTTAAAATTTTTATGTAATTTCTTAATATGATAAAAAAAATATTAATTATTATAATCTGAATTTGTATATTTTTTAATTTTTTTAATATTAATTGTTATAGAATATCTACTTTATTTTTAAATAATTACAATGTTAATTATTTAATTAATAATTTTTGAGATTTGTTATATAATAATTTTACTGTAAAAGCTAGCTCAGATAATATTACATGAGAAAGTTATAAATTTAATCCAAACATATTATCTCCTGGAAAAAAAGATTATAATTTATGACTTATATGAAATACAAAAGATTTATTATCAAAAATAATAAAAATATTATTGATAATATTACCAACTTTGGCTGTTTTTGCAATAGTTATATGATGAATTTTTATGATACTTTCTTGATGAAAACCAGATAATGCAAATAAATGAAAATTAATTATTCAAATGAGTATAACATCCATTATTATAGCACTTTTTTCTTATTCTTTTATAAAATTAATTATTTGGATTTTATGATCAACAACTACATAAAAAAATATTACTATATTTTATTTGCAATTATATTTTATATAAATTGAGTTTTTGCTGATGTAAATAAATTAAGATTGCCCGATGTATGATTGCCAGATTTATCAAAAAAAGATGAAATTTTGTGAGGACTTTTAAAAATAGAAAGAATTTGATGAGAAAATGCTCTATGATTTATTACAGTAATTATAACTGAGGCAATAAAATTTACATGAGTTTTGGCAATCATAGCTCTCATAATTTGATGAATAATGTATATTACATCAATGTGAGCTGATGAAAAAATAAAAAAGGCAAAAGATATTATAATATATTCTTTAGTTTGAGTTGTGTTATCAATATCGGCTTATGCTATTGTTTCTATAGTTAATAATTTAAGTTTATAATTTATGCAAAAAACAATTTTATTTATTATAACAATCATATTTTATATAATTTCAAATATTACGGCATATGCTGATTTTTGGAGTGATACAAGAGATCAATTTTTAAATTCTTTTGATCTTAAAACAAGTATTCAATGAGATATGCTTGTGTGAGAAAAAGACACTAGCCTAATTCCTTCAAATGATAATAAAAAAGTAAATATGGACATATGATTATGAAAAGAAATTACAATTTTAAGTTTTTTACAATCAATACAAAAATATATATTATGAGTGGTGTGAATTATTACAATTTGAGTATTAATTTATATTTGATTTTTACTTATTTCTTGAGAATGAAATCCAGATGAAATAAAAAAAGCTTTTAAAGCTTTTTTATATCTAGTAGTATGATTAGCCATAATACCTCTTTCTTATATATTAGTAAAAATTGTTACATGATTTAATTTTTAAAAAATAATTATGAAAATATTAAAAATAATATTTATATTTTTTATATTTTTTTTACAATATAGTTTTTTTATTTGTTTTGCAAAAACAACTTGTAAATACGATATAGATAATGGTGATATAAAAAGTTCTTTAATTAATTGTATGCCAGAATGATCTTTGGAAAATAAGACAACATGATGATGAAAGGAATTAGCGCCATGAATAACTGTATGATGAAGCAATAATCAATGATATTCAATAGATTCAACAAAAAATAAACTTTTAAATATTACTCAAAAAATTGTTATAACATGATCTTTGCTTGCTATTTGATGAATAGTATTTGCTTGAATCTTATTTGTTATATGATTATGAAATTCAGATAAAACTAAAAAAGCAAAAGATGCTTTAAAATGGTCATTAATTTGATTTGTGGCAACGCTAGGTTCACAACAACTAATAAATGCAATTATTAATTTTATTTATGGTTTATCAAACTAAAAACTTCTATTTACGTTTAAAAAATTTATTTTATGCAATTTTATATATCAAGACAAAAGCAATTTTTAAAATTTTTTAAAAATAAGTTAAAGTGTTTTAAAATTAAAAAATGAGAATTTATTAAATTTAATATTTATTTTATAATATTTTTTACTTTATTTTTTGTTTACAATAAAGCGCAATCACCATTTATATATACAGAATATAATAGTGCTTCTGTTTATTTTAAAGAAGAAACTATTAAAAATGATGTACAAGAAAAAAAAGATGAAATAAAAGATACAAAAGAAACAAAAGAAATTCCATCAATAATAATTAATTATAATCCAACAGATATTAAAATTGATGATAAAATTATTAAAATGTTAAAATTAACAGTAAATTCTAAATTTTTTAATACTAAGGTTTTGCCTATTAATATATTAATGAATCAGGAACAAAAAGATCCTAGATGACAAGTTTCTTGAAATAAATTAATTTTATCAACTCATATAGATAATTATAATGAAACAATAAAAGTATTTATTCATGAGCTATGACATTTGATAGATATTTATTATTTAAAAAACAAATGATGAATTGATATATCAGACAATTTTTATAATATAAGCTGGATAGATTATAATATAAAAAGAAAAGATGCTAATATTGATGATTTCGTTTCTTGATATAGTCTTTCAAATAAATATGAAGATTTTGCAGAAAGCTTTGTTTTTTATATATTTCATAATGAAACCTTTTTTAATCGAACGAAAAATAATAAAACTTTAAAACAAAAATATAATTTTTTTAAAAAATATATTTTTAAAAATGAAGAATTTATAAATACATCTTTTAATGATTTTAATATAAAAAAATATAATTGGGATTCCACAAAAATTAATATAAATTTAAAAAAATATTTGTATTATATTAAATAATAGATATAATACAGTATGAAATAAAATAAATAGTTAAAAAGATTAAAGAAATTTAATTTTTAAATATCAATTTTCTTAATTGGCAGTTATGTAATTTAATTTTTATTTTAAATTAAAAATTGCTAATTAATTTTCTTTATTAGATTATTTCTTTTATATTTTTAATTTTAAATTTTTCATTTTTTTATGAAAAAAATAATCTTATCTATTTTTTAATAGCATCTTTTCTTTTTAAGAAAAGTATTTATTTTTTTAATTAATAATTTTATGATAAAACAAAATAATGATGATTTTTTTGATGATATTGAATCTGAACTAAAACAAAACAAAGATACAGAAGATACAAAAAATATATCATTTAATATTTCAAAAAACTTAGAAGCAGAATCTCCAGAATTTAGCTCTACAATAGAAGATAATTATGATTTTATAAAAAACAATATCAATAATAAAAATGATTCTAAATGAAGTAATTTTAGTTGAATGAATGGTTCTCCATATATTTTTCCTAATAGTAAACCAAAAAATTTATTAACACTTGAAAAATGACGTACAAGATTTATAACAGTTTGATGACAAGAAGAAGTAGGTAAAAATATGAGTATTATTGAATATGGGGAAGAAATTATTATCATTGATTGATGAGCTCAGTTTCCAGAAAATAATATGTTATGAGCAAAATATAGTTTACCAGATATATCTTTTTTAATCCCACTTAAAAATAAAATTAAAGCAATTCTTGTTACTCATTGACACTTAGACCATATTTTATGACTTAAACATTTACTGCCAGCATTATGATTTCCTCCTATTTATTGAGCAAAATTAACATTAGGATTAATTAAAAAATCTCTTGAAGATTGATGAGTTTTAAATAAGGCTAAATTTATAGAGATAAATCCAGACAGTGCATGAATGTTTAAAATTTGATCATCTTTTAATGTTGAATTTTTTAGAGAAAATCACAATATTCCAGATGCTTGTGGTATTTATATAGAAACACCTAATGCAAAAATAGTTAATACGTGAGATTTTAAATTTGATTTTACTCCATCTATTGATAAACCAGCTAATCTTACTAAAATTGCAGAAATTTGAGCAAGATGAATAGATTTATTATTAAGTGACTCTACTAACTCATTAAAAGATTGATTTACAAAAACAGAAGCAGATATATGAACAGAGCTTTTTAAAATAATTTCAGAAGCTCATTGAAGAATTATTATTGCTACATTTGCTAGTCTTATATGAAGAATGCAACAAGTTATAGAATCAGCAGAAAAAACATGAAAAACAGTTTTTTTAAATTGAAGATCTATGGTTGAAAATGTAAAAATAGGTCGAGAGCTCGGTTATATTAAATGCAATATTAATACTATTAAAAAACTTACAAACAATATAGATTCTGTACCAGATAATAAACAAATAATTCTTACCACCTGAAGTCAATGAGAAGAACTTTCTTGATTATACCGTATGGCCTATTGAGAACATCCTATTATAAAAATTAAACCCTGAGATTCAATTGTCTTATCATCTAGTCCTGTTCCTTGAAATGAAAAATGAGTTATTAATATGATGAACGAATTAATAAAATTAGGTTGAACCTTATACACAAAAGAGTGAATGGATATTCATACAAGTTGACACTGTGCTAGAGAAGAACAAAAAATTATGATAAATTTGATAAAACCTCGTTATTTTATACCTATTCATTGAGAATTATATCAACGAGTTGCTCATAAAAAAACAGCTATTAGTTTGGGAGTTATAGATAAAAACGTTTTTTTAATGGATAATTGATCAATTTTGGATATTGAAATAGATAAAAGTATTAAAAAATCTAAATTTAAATTAAATCTTGAGGAAATTATAGTTGACGGTCAATGAATATGAATCGCTACAAGTCATGTAATTGCTGCAAGAGCTCAAATGATGAAATCATGAGTAGTTGTAATAGTTTTTAAAGTAGATGAAAAAACAAAAACAATTTTGGGTCCATTAAAAATTGAGACTAGATGATTAGTTTATCTTGATGAAGTACGAGAAGTGCATAGAATGATTATAAATAAAGCAAAATCTTCATTTATGGAAACCATTTCTCATGTACCAGATATAGAAGAAAAAGAACTTATTAAAATAATAAAAAAAGATACAGAATCATATTTAATGCATAAAATATGAAGAGAACCAATGATAGTGCCAATTATAATGTATGTTTAATTAATTTTATGATAGAAAATAAAAACATTATATCTAATATTTACAGAAAAAGTCCTTTTGTAATTTTTGTAAAGTTACTTTATATTACATTGTTTTTTGATATTTTATTTTTAGCTATTGATTATAATGATAATAGCAAAATAACATTTAATTACAACATAGTATCTTTTTTCTTTAGTAATGATTTTATTGTATCAATATGTTTAATTTTTATTCAAATAATAGTTATAAGCATTGTTATAATTAATTGGTATAATGAATATTTTATAATAGAATCAAATTTTTTGGTTTATAAAAAAGGATTATTATTTAAATCAGATAAACATTTTATTATAAATAACATAAAATCAATTACAATAAATAATGGTTTATTTTGAAAAATATTTAATTGTTGAGAAATGGAAGCCTCGGAAATGGGAGTGTTGCAGGAGATGCCCTGGGAAGATTACCTGG